>JAZSNJ010000028.1:0-2479 GCA_045536355.1 Clostridia bacterium
TGATTGTCGGCATCATACATACAGGGGTTGCGTATATGCTCTACTTTGGCTCTATTTCTACTTTAAAAACGCAGACAACTGCAATTTTAAGTTATATTGACCCGGTTTTTGCCATAATACTTTCGGCTCTTATTTTAAAAGAACCTATGACAATTCAAAATACCCTTGGTGCAATAATAGTAATAGTATCGCTCCTTTTAAGCGAAATAACAGAAAACAAAAAAACGGTGTGATTACACCGTTTTTATTTTTGGAATTATTATTGATGATACTATAATTTTTAAAATGTCAGGCAAAATGAATGGCAAAACTGTTATCATAACGCTCTCGGTTGCACCTGTGTTTGTTAAGAGCGAAAACCAAACACTCCCGAAAAGGTATGCTATAACTGTTGCTATACTAAAAACTGCAAATAAAACAGAAGTTTTTTTACCGAATTTTTTAACTGTATATGACACTAAAAAGCTTATTGGAAGATAAGATAATATAAATCCGCCCGTTGGAGAAAAAAGCTTTTGAATTCCACCTGTAAAGCCTGAAAAAACAGGAAGACCAAATAAACCTAACAATATATATACTCCTACAGAAAGCATAGCTGTTTTTGTGTCTGTAAGCGAAGAAATTAAAAATATTATAAAAAGTGATAGTGTTACAGGAATAATGCCTATATTTATTGAAATTGGCGATACTATACATAAAATTGCTGAAAGCACCCCTGATAAAACCAATGTCTTTGTTGTCATAAAAATCTCCATTCCGCCGCCATACATCGGCACAATTAGTAATCAAAACCGCTCTTATCCGTATGGCAAGAAATGATAAGAGATTTTTACACCCATGTGCGTTTCTTGGCAATAAGCCAAGAAAATTTCGCACGGGCAATCAAATCCGCCGGAGGCAATAACAGGAAAGGAACTTTCATGTTAGACCTCTTATGCTTACATCGCCTGAATTTAGGGTTATTATCTCATCATCTTTCTTAATAACTAAAGCTAAATTATCGTCAATGTCTAAAACTTCGGCTTGGTATTCATTCCCCGCACCTAATACTATTATTTTTTTGCCCTTTATAAAGGAGCGCTCTTTATATTCTTCTTTAAAGTCTGACATACTAAAATCTGAAAGCTCATTTAAAACTTGTGAAATTAATTTTGTTTTTGATGCTCTTAATTTGGTTTCATTACCTAAAGATGTTGCAATATTCTTTATGCTTTCAGGAAAGTTTGCCTTTTTAAAATTAATTCCTATTCCTATTACTATTACATTTTCTTTTTCAGACACCATTTCGGTTAAAATTCCGCATAACTTTTTACCGTTTAAATAAATGTCATTAACCCACTTTATGCAAAGTTTTACATCAAACAGCTTTTCTATGGCATTTAAAACCTTTACCACCGTATATGTAGTAACAAAATTAAGCATATCTTTTGGAATTTGTTTTTTAATGCAAACGCTAAAATAAAGCCCTTTGTTTTTTGGAGAATAAAAGCTTTTACCCTTTCTGCCTCTCCCACTAGTCTGCTCATTTGCAATAACTACAAAATCCCCTTTAAATTTATCCTTGTTTTGTTTGGCATAATCATTGGTTGAGCCAATTCTATTAAACATAATAAATTTATAGGGGTGTTTTACATTTTTTATTAAATAATTTTTTCTTATATAGTTTAATAACACAAAATCACCTGTTTAAAGGTAACATATTTTTTTGGCGTTGTCAATTATGTTATCTCTCTTTATCGGTAAGTCCTATAATGTAGTCTGATGAAACATTATACAATTTACAAAGCACAACCAAATCTTCTATTTTAAGCTCTGCTCTGCCATTTTCAATATGTCCATATCCTTGTTGGGATTTTTGTAACACTTCCCCAACATAAGCTTGTGTATAATCGTGGTCTTCTCTCAAATTTTTTAATCTTATTCTATAATCCATACTATATTCCTCTTCTTATATGGTATGCTATTCTTAGAATAGCATACTCACAATCTGAGTATTGACTTTTACTCAAAGATGGAGTATAATATATTTAAAGATTACTCAAGGAGGTAAAAGTATGAAAAAAATTATAGCAGTTTTAGTTGTTTTATCATTAGTTTTAAGTTTTGGCACAGCTTTTGCTGAGGAAGTTTCTTTGGAAGAAAAGGTAACGGTTTTAACAAATCTTAATGTAATTGAAGAGGGATTTTTAACAGACGGTTATATTAAAAGACAGGAATTTTCTGAAATTATAATAAAGCTTCAAAATTTAAATAGTGCAACCGATACACAAAAAGAAACATCGGTTTTTTCCGATGTATCAATGGAAAACAAATATTTAGGACATATAAATATGCTTAACATATTAAATGTTGTTATAGGTGATGGAGACGGAAACTTTAGACCCGAAGATGACATTTTAACACAAGAGGCTGTTAAGATGTGTGTAAAGGCTTTAGGATATCAGGATAATTACATAAACGCTTTTGGCGGATATCCAAA
>JAZSNJ010000002.1:0-11586 GCA_045536355.1 Clostridia bacterium
TATCGTAAAATATTCAGGTATTGGTGCTTCTAATTTCATTTTTTCTTTTGTTACGGGGTGGTAAAATTCAATCGTTTTACAATGTAGCATAAAGGGAGTATCCCCTTCTTCACCATATAAAAAGTCATTTTTCAAAGGGCAGCCTATATACTTTAAATGCACTCTTATCTGGTGAGTTCTTCCTGTTACGGGTTTTGCCTGAACCAGCGCCAAGCCGTCCTTTTCTTTTAAGGTTTTATATTCTGTTACTGCATTTTGTCCATCCAAAACTACTTCCCTTTTTAAAACCCCTGTTTTTTTAATAGGAGCGTCTATTATTCCCTCTTTTGGGTTTGGTACGCCCTCTGTTATGCAGACATAGGTTTTTTTATATAAGCCTTTTTGCATCTGTTTTGAAAGTTCAAATGCAGAATGAGCAGTTTTTGCTACAATCAAGCAACCTGTTGTGTCTTTATCAAGACGGTTTACCGGGCGATATGTAAAAGGTTTATCTTTATAAAGATATTTTACTGCATTCCCCAGAGTATTATCAAAATTATAGCTTGTGGGATGAGTTGGCATATTTTGAGACTTATTTACCACCAAAATGTCATTATCCTCATAAATTATTTCAACCGGTATATTTACTGGAACAACATTGTCAGAGTTACCGTCAGGGAGAATAAGCAAAAGCTTATCTCCCTTTTTTAATACTCTTCTTACGGTTACACTTTCACCGTTTAACTTTATACCGTCAGTTAATTTTAATTTTGTTATTAATCTTCCCGACAGCCTAAAATGTCCGTAAAGGATTTCCTTAACAGTTTTATTATCATAATTTTCGTCTATTATAAGTTCAAAATTCCTCAATCGACAAGCACCCCGTCAGACTCTTCAAAGCATCTGATTTTTTTGTGAGATGCATCATAAGATTTGGACATACACTTATAACATATTTCATTTTTAAGTGATTTTTCCGAAATAAAGTCTTCTATATTTTTCAAAGTGGTTGACGCTATGTTTGACAGAGCCTCGTTGGTTAAAAACGCCTGATGAGATGTTATTATTACATTTGGCATAGAAATAAGTCTTGCCAAAACATCATCGTCTAAAATCTCACCTGATGCATCTTCGAAGAATAAATCGCCCTCTTCTTCGTAAACATCAAGACAGGCCCCGCCCACTTTTCTTTCTTTGATGGCATCAAGTAGTGCTTCGCTGTCAATAAGTGCTCCCCTTGAAGTATTTACTATATAAACACCGTCTTTCATCATACAGATGCTGTCTTTGTTTATTATGTGCTGAGTATCCTTTGTTAAAGGGCAATGTAGCGATATTATATCTGAATTTTTAAACAGAGTTTCAAGAGATACATAGTTTATATCACTGTCGGGCACAGGATAAGGGTCATAAGCTATGATGTTTGGTTTAAGACCGGACACAGCATCTATAAATGTTCTGCCGATTTTACCTGTTCCAATAACACCTATGGTTTTACCTTTGATATCAAATCCTTCAAGACCGCTTATGTTAAAATTAAACTCCTTTGTTCTTATATATGCTCTGTGAATTTTTCGGTTTAATGTGAGTAACATTGCAAGTGCGTGTTCTGCAACAGCATAAGGAGAATAATCAGGCACTCTTACAACATGAATTCTCCCATAAGCATATTTTAAATCTATATTGTTATAACCTGCGCAGCGCATCGCAAGTAATCTTACACCGCTTTTATATAAAATCTCCAAAACCTCTTTATCAATTGTATCGTTAACAAATGCTACTACTATTTTTGCATCTTTTGTCATATACGCAGTATCAGCATTTAATTTACTCTCATAATATTTTATTTTAAAGTTGTGATTTTTATTTTCTTCATCAAACCATTTTCTGTCATACGGTTTGGTGTCAAAAAAGGCTATTTTAGTCATATTATCCCTCCTTAAAATAGTATCTCATACTTATGTCATTTTATCCTTAATAAATTTTAACATATTTTAATATGTTAATCAATTGATTTATTTAAATATTTATGATAAAATTAATAAAAACTTTATTCAGGTGTTGTTTATGAACGGACAAAAAAGAATTATTGCTGTTAATGATATATCATGCTTTGGCAAATGCTCTTTAACTGTTGCTCTTCCCATATTAAGTTCATCGGGAGTTGAAACAGTTGTTTTGCCGACTGCCATTTTATCTACTCACACAGGCGGATTTACCGGTTATACCTTTCTGGATTTAACAAGTGAAATGGTTAAAATTGCAAAACACTGGAAAAGCATTAATCTTGACTTTGACTGTCTTTATTCAGGCTATTTAGGATCTGCCAAGCAGATTGACATTACAGAAAACATTATTAAAGAATTTAACATACCCTTTGTTTTTGTTGACCCTGTTATGGGAGATAACGGCGTTTTATATAAAGGCTTTGATAAAGATTTTCCCCAAAAAATGAAAAAGCTTTGTAAAATGGCACACATTATTACTCCTAATATTACAGAAGCGGCATTATTGGCGGATATTCCATATAAAAATGAACACACCAAAGAATATGTAAAAGAAATCTTAAATAAGCTATCCCCTCTTTGTGATAAAATTGTTATGACGGGGGTAAGACTTAATAAAGAATATATAACAACCGCCGTTTATGAAAAAGGCGCTATTTATTATATTGAAAACAAGAATATTGACGGAATGTATCATGGTACAGGTGATGTTTTTGCAAGTGTTTTGTTAAGCTTAGTATTAAAAGGACTTCCCCTTGATAAATGTGCAGAATTTGCTGTTTCATACATTTCAGAATGTATTTTAAAAACCAAAGAGCGCTCTGGAAATATAACATACGGAGTTGACTTTGAAGAATGTACCAAATCGCTTCTTAAAAAATTAGGAGAAATTTAATGAAAAAGTTATTGATTTTTGACGGTAACAGTATTTTAAACAGAGCATTTTACGGAATAAGGCTTTTGTCTAACTCAAAAGGAATATTTACAAACGCAATATACGGATTTTTAAACATTTTCTTTAAATATAAAGAGCTTGAAAATCCCGATTATATTATTGTGTCTTTTGATATGCGCGCAAAAACTTTCAGGCATAAAATGTATGACGGTTACAAGGCTCAAAGAAAAGGTATGCCTGATGAACTTGCCCAGCAGATGCCTTACTTAAAAGAAATTTTAAACAAAATGAATGTTAAGATTTTAGAGCTTGAAGGCTATGAGGCTGACGATATTATAGGCACCGTATCAAGAATATGCGATGAAGAAAATGTTTTGTGTTCTATTGTAACAGGTGATAAAGACGATTTGCAACTTGCATCCAAAAATACTTTAATAAAACTTGTGGTTACCAAAATGGGGAACACAGAAACTACAGATTATGATTATGATAAAGTGATAGAAAAAATAGGTGTTACCCCAACACAGTTTATAGATGTAAAAGCTTTAATGGGAGACACATCTGACAATATACCAGGCGTTAAAGGTATAGGCGAAAAATCAGCTTTTTCTTTAATTCAGGAGTTTGGTTCATTAGACGGAGTATACCAAAATACAGATAAACTTAAAGGTTCGCAAAGAGAAAAAATTGAACAAGGCAAAGATATGGCGTATTTAAGCTATGACCTTGCTAAAATTGACAGGTTTGTTCCTATTGACTTTAACTTTAATGATGCCTTGATAAAAGAGCCAGATAGCGAAGCACTGGTTAACATATTAAATGAGCTTGAATTAAAATCAATAATAGCCAAGCTTGATTTAAAAGAGCCCGAAACAAAAACAGTTGAATTTAAGAAACAAAATTTGGCTTCTGCTAAAGATTTGCCAAAAGCAGATGTTCTTTATTATCTTTTGGATTTTGATGAAACAGAGCTTAAAAATTTAAGTGTATTTATTGATAATACTGTATATGAAATAAACTATCTTACTGCATTTGATATTATTTCAGATTTAGGATATTTAAAAGAGCTTTTTGAATCTGACACATTAAAGGTTTCACATTCTGTAAAAAAGGATATTGTTAAACTTTATAACTCTTATGAAATTTCTTTGTCAGGCGATGTCTTTGATACTGAAATATGTGCATATATTATACAGTCATCGAAAAACGAATATGTTTTATCACAGCTTTCAAAAGAATATCTTGGCTTTAAGGTAGATGACGGATATGATGTTGCTTTAATCCCTCCCCTTTACTTAAAATTCAAAGAAATTATTAAAGAAAATTCGCAGGAGGAATTAATATATAATATTGAAATGCCTTTAGTTAAGGTTTTGGCATCTATGGAAATTGAAGGCTTTAAGGTAAACAGAGACAGTTTAAACGAACTTTCAGAAAATTTAGGCAAAAGGCTTTTAAATCTAGAACAAAGCATTTATGAATATGCAGGTGAAACTTTTAATATTAACTCTCCAAAACAACTTGGTGAAATTTTATTTGTAAAATTATCTCTTCCGCCTGTTAAAAAAACCAAAAGCGGATATTCAACCAATGCAGAAGTTTTGGAAAAGTTAGAGGGTATGCACCCTATAATAGAAAAAATATTAGAGTATAGACTTCTCTCCAAATTAAAATCAACCTATGCAGACGGACTTTATAATGTTATTAATCCCAAAACAGGAAAGATAAATTCAAGCTTTAACCAGACAATAACTGCAACAGGAAGAATAAGCTCTACTGAGCCTAATCTACAAAACATTCCTGTAAGATACGAAGAAGGCAGACAAATAAGAAAAATGTTTGTTGCATCAGATGATGACCATATTTTAATAGATGCCGACTATTCTCAAATTGAGCTTCGTGTTCTGGCACACTTGTCAGGCGATAATGCTATGATTAATGCTTTTAAAGAAGGTGTTGACATTCATACATTAACTGCCTCTAAAGCATTCGGGGTTAACATTAAAGATGTTACAAGTGCTATGCGTTCGAGTGCCAAAGCAGTAAACTTTGGAATTGTTTATGGTATAAGTGAATTTAGTTTGGCAAAAGACATTGGAGTTACAAGAAAGGTTGCAAAAAAATATATTGACGATTATTTTTTAACTTATCCCAAAATTAAAGAATATTTAGACGGACAAATTGAATTTGCAAAACAAAACGGATATGTTAAAACTCTTTTTGAAAGAAGAAGATATATCCCTGAAATAAAATCATCAAACTTTAATCTTCGCTCGTTTGGAGAAAGGGTTGCAATGAATGCACCTGTTCAGGGCTATGCTGCTGACATAATTAAAATTGCCATGGTAAAAGTTTATGAAAGGCTTAAAAAAGAAGGGTTTCAATCAAAACTTATTTTGCAGGTACACGACGAACTTATAATTGATGCTTTAAGAAGCGAAGCGGCAGAAGTTTCTTTAATTTTAAAAGAAGAAATGGAAAATGCAGTTTCTTTGAAATTGCCTTTAACAGTTGAAACCAAATCAGGCGACAGCTGGTATGATACCAAATAGAAAGGTATATTTGTATGATTATAGGAATAACAGGTTACAGTGGGTCAGGTAAATCAACAGTTTCAAAAGTTTTTGAAGAAAAAGGCTTTTATGTTGCAGATACAGATAAAATAGGACATGACATTTTATTGCCTGACGGAGAAGCATACGAGGAAGTTAAAAATCATTTTGGTGAAAGTATTCTAAATCCCGACAAAACTATTAACAGAAAAGCACTGAGAGATATTGTCTTTAATAATAAAGAGGACCTTATGTTTTTAAACAAGGTTACTCACTTTTACATAACCGAAATTGTAAAAGAACTTATAAAGACACACAAAAACATAGTAATTGACGGTGCTTTACTGATAGAGAGTAAAATTAACCTTATATGTGATAAAACTATTTTTGTGTCCTGTCCTATAGATATAAGAATTGACAGAATAATTAAAAGGGATAACATTTCGGAAAATGAAGTGTATCTTCGTTTAAATTCGCAAAAAGATGATGCTTTTTACAAAGAAAACTGTGATTTTGAAATTGTAAATGACGGATTAAAAGACATTTTACCTCAGGTGGAGGAGTTTTTAAGTTGATAAGAAAATTAATTAGATTTATTTTAATTCTAGGGGTTTTATTACTATGTTTATATTTTGGACTTAATCATTTATTTCCCCAGGAACATAAAGAGATGGTTGAAAAATATTCAAACGAATACTCAGTTGACGAAAGTTTAGTCTATGCAGTTATAAAAGCTGAAAGCAACTTTAACAAAGATGCTGTATCTCACGCAGGGGCAAACGGACTTATGCAGATTACGGATGAAACTGCGCTGTGGATATCAGAACAACTTAAAATAGAAAATTTCGATGTATACACACTTATTGACGCTGATACAAATATCAAACTGGGCGTGTGGTATCTTTCCTATCTAATAGATGAATTTGAAAGTACAGACCTTGCAATTTTAGCCTATAATGCAGGAGCAAACAAAGTTAAAAGCTGGATTTCGGAAAACACTATAACACCTGATAATATAGAAGTCGAAAACATCCCCTATCCTGAAACTAAAATTTATCTTACAAAAGTAAAGCTTTATAGAAAAATATATGAAATTTTATATAAATAAAAAACGGGTTAAACCCCGTTTTTATTTTTTATATTAAGTAATCTTACAACCACAGGGCTTAAAACAATGTTTGTTCCAAGCTCAAACAAGAAGTTAAACCCAACCAAACCTGTAATTATATAGTACCCTATATCCGTACCGTTTGCCCACTCATTAATTGTAGGCATAAAGAACACAAAACATCCAAGTAAAAACACACCTGTATTTACCAAAGGACAAACTATTGCAGAACTTATTATCGCCAAATAACGATTTTTGTTTTTTAATGCGTTATAAACCAATCCTGCAAAAAAGCCGCATAAAGCACCTTTTAAAAGAACTGTTATTACAGTTCCTAAAATATCTACAGCTAAAAATGCTGCAGCATCTCCGCTTAGTAAAACAGTTATACCAAATACCAACCCAAGCCATGTTGAAACAAAAGTGGAACAAGTTGCAGCTCCGATTACTATTGGTATAAGTACCAGTGAGATCGAAAATGGACCAAATTTAATAAATGCGCCCATAAGCTGAAGTATTACAACCAATGCTGTAAGTATTGCGCCAAGCACCATTTTCTTTGTTTTCATTTTAAATTCCTCCTTGCTGTCGTTCACTAAAATGTGATACAACGCATTATTTATTCTTATTATATAAAATATTAAGACCTTTAAGTAAAAGATTTTCATCTAATGTAATTTCGTGTTTGCAATGGCACACTATTGTAGATGATAATCCCCCTGTTGCTATAACTTTTAAATTCTCTCCCATTTCTTCGTTAAATCTGTCAATCATACCGTCAAGCATTGATGCGTTGCCGAAAACAACACCCGAACGCATACAATCAGCGGTGTTTTTACCAATTACCGACTTTGGTGCTTCTAAACTTATCTGCGGAAGCTGAGCTGTGTTGTTTGAAAGTGCTTTTAAAGCAATATTAACACCGGGGATAATTGAAACCCCTATAAATGTGCCACTTTTGTCCATAACCATCATTTTTGTGGCAGTACCCATATCAATTATTAAGGATGGACTTTTATATATATGGTGCGCCGCGACACAGGCACAAATAAGGTCTGCCCCAACGGTTGATGGATTATCACAATGAATGTTAATACCTGTTTTTATTCCGGGACCTACCATCAAAGCATCAACACCGTAAACACATTTTATGGCTTTTTTCATAACACTGTTTAAGGGAGGAACTACCGATGAAATAATAGCGCCTTCAATTTCCTTTTTTTCAACCTGATGAAGAGCAAGAATATTTTTGATTTTTGTTGCATATTCATCTTCGGTTTTATTGGCGTTTGTGGCAATTCTTGCTGTAAATACAAGTGTATCGTCCAAAAATCCGCCAAGAACTATATTTGTGTTCCCAATATCAATTGCAAGTAACATTTTCGGTGCTTCCTTTCCTTATAAATTCAGTTTATTTTACCAAAAACATCTTTAATTGTCAAACTCTTTTACTATATTGTCTTTGGTTAAAACAAGAGATTTTACCTTATCGGTTAAATCTATATCTGACTTATGTATTACCTTGATGTAGTTTTTGGTATATCCTTCATAAAAACCGTCTTTATTTATCTGTTCAAAGAGTATCTTGTGAGTTTTCCCGATGTTTTCTTTTATAAAATCTTCCTGCAAGGTATCTGCAATTTTTAAAAGTCTTGATGCCCTGTCTGTTTTAACCTGCTTTTCAATCTGATCTTTCATATCATATGCTTTTGTTCCCTTTCTTTTTGAATAAGGGAAAATATGTATTTTTGAAAAGCCTATTTTATTCGCAAAATCTACAGTTTCTTTAAATTCTTCTTCTGTTTCGCCGGGAAATCCAACAATAATATCGGTTGTAATCGCAGCGTCCGGATAATACTTTCTTATTTTGTTTACTGCCTCTTCATACTGGAAAGGAGTATATCTTCTGTTCATTCTTTTTAATACAGTTTCACTTCCGCTTTGCAGAGACAAATGAAATGATGGGCAAAGCTTACCTGTTTTATAAACCCTTTGTAAAAAATCATCTGTTATTGCCAAAACTTCTAATGAGCTTAATCGAATTCTTTCAATGCCCTCTACCTCTGATACCTTTTCTATAACTTCTGCCAAATCTCCTTTTCCCAAATCCTGACCGTAAGCTGCAACCTGAATTCCCGTTAAGACTACCTCTTTAAAACCTTTTTCTGATAATCTTTTAGCTTCTTTAACTATACTTTCTAAATTCCTGCTTCTTATATTTCCTCTTACATAAGGGATAATACAGTATGAACAAAAACGGTTGCAACCATCTTCAATTTTTATCATTGCACGGGTTTTACCCAAAAATCCATCAATAGGTGTTTCCTCAAAGTCTTTGTGGGTTTTAAGGTCATCTATTTTTAAAATAGTTTCTTTTTTCAAAAGAGCCTTTTGGACCAAATCTACTATTTTATCTCTGTTACCCGTCCCTATTATGACATCTAATCCCAAATCTTTTATTTCTTCTGTCTTTAATGACTGTGCGTAACAGCCTGTTAACACAAACACTCCATCAGGATTAAGCCTTTTGGCTTTGTTTAAAGCCTGTCTGGACTTTTTATCGCCCATAGCAGTAACTGTGCAGGAATTAACAACATAAACATCTGCTTTTTCCTGAAAAGATGCTATTTCATATCTGTTTTTAAGAAACATCTCTGACATGGCTTGTGTTTCATATTGATTTACTTTACAGCCTAAAGTTAAAAATGCCACTTTCCTCAATTAATTACACCTACTTTTTTCCAATATGGGATTGACTATTTTGAAATTTTGTTATATTATATTATTAATGAATGAATTGGAGGTTGATAAAATGAAAAGCTTTAACATTATGTTACATTCAATAAACGATGTAAAAACATTCGTTAACACAGTTAACAAATACGATTTTGATGTTGACCTTACATCAGGCAGATATGTTGTTGATGCAAAATCAATAATGGGTATATTCTCACTTGATTTATCAAAACCAATCAAAGTTGAAATTTTCAGCGATGAACCAGGTGAATTTATAAATGAAATGAAAGAATTCATCATTGAATAATTATCAACAATTTTAGAAGCCTTTCAAAAAGGCTTCTTGTTTTATTCATTACCTACAGTATAACATACTATTTTAAATTATGGTATACTTTTTTACAAATTTTTCAGGAGTTTTAAATGGTTGATTTAGAGTTTGTGTTCAAAGAAAAAATTGAAATAAAATTACTTATACTTTATATTCTCCACCAATCAAAAGCCATTGCGGGGCAGGAAGATTTGGAAAGACAATTTTTGGTTGATTTTTGTATGGAATATATAAAAATAAGCTATTTTGATTTGCAGGAATGTATTTCAGAAATTTTGGAAGATGGCATAATTTTAGGCTACACCAAAAATCACAGAGATATTTTAAGCCTTACTGAAAAAGGCGAATTTATGCTTAATCAGTTTTTGAAAATGGTTCCCTACTCTGTTAGAGATACCATTGATAATAAAATCTACGAGAGCGTTAAAAAACACAATAATGAACGAGCAGTTTTGGTTGACTACTGGAACGAAAACAATAACTGCTACACTACAATGATAAGAATTTCGGAAGATGACGCCACACAGATGCAGTTTACAATTTCTTTTACCAATAAATATCAGGCACAGGCGCTTTCACATCAGTTTAAAAAGCATCCTGATGAGTTTTATAAAAAGGTACTTGAAATATGCGATGAGGCAATAAACAAAGATTTAGAAGAACAAAAAGAGAGTGAATAACACTCTCTTTTTTATTTGAACATTATACTCATTATTACTAAAAGAAGTATAAGTATTGAAAAGTTATACAAAGAATATTTTAATATGTATTTTTTAGCACCGCCTTTATTGTGGTGCATATATTCCCTGAATGTTATTAAACTTGCAAGTGATGATATAAGTGTGCCTGTTCCACCGATATTTACTGCAACTAAAAGTTCTTTGTAATTAGATGTAAATTTAGATAAAAGTATAGCACTTGGCACATTACTTATTACCTGACAGGAAAGTGTACCTGTTAAAAGAACATTTTTGTTTATGATGCTTTCCATTATATCTTTAACCAAATCTATTCTTGAAACATTCCCTGAAAAGATAAAAAATGCGCAAAAAGTAAGTAAAAGCCCGTAATCAACACTTAAAATTGCTCTGTAATCCAATAAAGCTAAAAGTATTGTTATTATTATAAGCCCTGTTACATAAGGTATAATTCTGAAAACTATCAAAAGTGATGCTAAAAACAAAATTATGTAGGCTATAGTACGGATTGTTCTTTCCTTGGAGTATTTAAAGTCAAAATCATTTTTAAGTTCCAGAGGTTCTTTTTTAATAAACAAACAGCAAGCTGTTATAAACAGAGTTGATATTAAAAAAGGAAATAGCATTGTTTCAATAAATTCTAATGTTGGTATATTAAAATGAGAATAAAGATATAAATTTTGTGGATTGCCAAAAGGTGTGAGCATTCCCCCTAAATTTGCCGCAATTGTTTGCATTATAAATAAAAATGCCATTTTGTCTTTATTATCTGTTGTGTCTAAAACAAAGTATCCAAGCGGTAAAAAGGTAATGAGTGCCATATCGTTTGCAATTATCATTGAGCCTATAAATGTTATATAAACAAGCGATAGTATAACCGAGCGTGTGTTTTTAAACAAACACACAAGCTTTCTTGCAGTTATTTGAAAAAATGATACATTTTTAAGGGCGCATATAACCGAAAGAGTTAAAAACAGACAGGTTAATGTTTTAAAATCAAAATAGCTTATGTATTCTTTGTCAGGCGGGACAACTATACTTGTTGCCACGGCTAAAAGTAATGCAATTAATAGCACCGCATTGCTTTTTATAAATTTAATTACCATCTGTTATCTCCCTAAATGAAATTTACTGCCATATTATATACTTTTTATTTAAATAAGTCAATAAAAAAACCACACATATTCGTGTGGTTTTTTATATGAATATTAATTATTCGTTAATAGCTGTAACAACGCCTGAACCTACTGTTCTGCCGCCTTCACGGATAGCAAATCTTAA
>JAZSNJ010000122.1:0-7541 GCA_045536355.1 Clostridia bacterium
TTTTTGTTAAATGCAGTTTTTTCTAAAATATCCTCTTTAAAAAAGTTAACTTCTGTATCATTTAATTTTGCGTTTTCTTTTGCTAAATTAAGTGCATCATCACTTATATCCAAAGCATCTACTGTGGCGTTTTTCAAAAACTTTTTTAAAGATATGGCTATACAGCCACTTCCTGTGCAGATATCTAAAATATCGCCGGAAAAATCTTTTTCATTGTTAATTATTTCTTCTATTAAAACTTCAGTATCCTGCCTTGGAACCAAAACTCTTTTATCTACCTTAAAGGTAAGCCCCATAAACTCTGTTTCACCCACAATATACTGGCAAGGCTCACCCAAAATGCGCCTTTTTAAAAGAGACTCAAATTTATCAAAATCAAATTCTTCATCGGGATTTAATATAATATAGGAATAGTCTTTATTCAAAAATGATGATATTAAAAATCGGGCATCAGACAAATAATTATCAATTCCCTCATTTTTTAAAATTTCGGTGGTTTTTAAATACGCATCCTTTAATTTCATTACCATTTATCCTCTTCGGGGTTGTCGGTTAAAACAGCTTTCATAGACGCTATTGCAACTTCTAACTGTGTATCATCAGGCTCACAAGTTGTAATTTTCTGTAAGCAAAGTCCAGGAAAACTTATAATTTTGGTTAAGAAATTATCGTGTCTTCCTGCATACTTTATAAATTCATAGGATATTCCCGCAACAACAGGCATTAAAAGAATTCTTGAAACTGTGCGAAGTAAAATGTTCATATCCCATGACAAAAATGAGAAAAGAATAATACTTACAATCATAACAATAAACAAAAAGCTTGTTCCGCATCTTGGGTGAAGTCTTGTATGCTTTTTAGCATTTTCTACAGTTAATTCTTCACCTGCTTCATAACATGCAATTGTTTTATGCTCTGCCCCGTGATATTCAAAAACTCTTTTTATATCAGGCATTTTCGAAACTGCCCAAAGGTATGTTAAAAATATTAAAATTCTTACTAAGCCTTCAACAGCTGTAAGCAAAAACGCATTTTTAACTATAAGTTTAACAAATCCTGCAATAAAGCTTGGAACAAGTATAAATAGTCCCACAGATAAAATTACAGAAAGTATTACAGAAAAATAAATAACAACATCTTTGATTTTGTCGCCGAAAACTTTATCTAACCACTTGTCAAATTTAGATTCTGATTCTTCTTCTAAATCAACAAATTCAGCTGAATACATAATAGCCTTTGTGCCGGTTATAAGTGAATCCACAAAAGCCACACAGCCCCTTATTATGGGAAGCTTTAAAATTTTGTTTTTTGTGATTTTAGGATTATCATCTATTTTAGTAACTATCTCCCCGTCAGGCTTTCTGACTGAAATGGCAGTTTTGTGTGGGCCTTTCATCATAACCCCCTCCATAACAGCCTGCCCGCCGATAGAAGTTTTGTGAGTATTTTTATTCATAATTAAATCACCTTCAATTCTTTTTAAGTATAGCACACATAACTCTTTTTTTCAAGTATTCTTAATCAATAAAAAAGGTGCCTAAAGGCACCTTTTACTAAAATTCTAATTTAGATTCTATGTATGCTAAAACATCTTCAATTTTCATTCTCTGCTGCTCCATCGAATCTCTTTCACGAACTGTAACGCAACCGTCTTCTACTGAATCGAAGTCATATGTGATGCAAAACGGAGTTCCGATTTCGTCTTGTCTTCTGTATCTTTTACCGATTGAACCTGCTTCATCGTACTCGCAATAGAGCTTTTTAGAAAGCATAGTAAATACTTCTGTTGCACCTTCTGAAAGCTTTTTGGAAAGTGGAAGAACTGCTGCTTTTACAGGAGCAAGTGCAGGATGAAGTCTTAAAACTGTGCGCACATCTCCTTCTGCTATTTCTTCTTCATCATAAGCTTCGCATAAAAATGCGAGTGCTACACGGTCAGCCCCGAGTGATGGTTCAACGCAGTATGGAACATATTTTTCGTTTGTTACAGGGTCCATATATTCCATTGACTCGCCCGAGTGGTTTTGATGCTGCAAAAGGTCATAATCTGTTCTGTCAGCTATGCCCCAAAGTTCGCCCCAGCCAAATGGGAACACAAACTCAATATCAGCTGTGCCTTTTGAGTAAAATGCAAGTTCTTCAGGTGAATGATCTCTGAATCTTAAGTTTTCTTCTTTCATACCAAGGTTTAATAAAAAGTCCATACAGTACTTTTTCCAGAAGTGGAACCAGTCAAGGTCTGTTCCGGGAGCGCAGAAAAATTCAAGTTCCATCTGTTCAAATTCTCTTGTTCTGAAAGTAAAGTTACCGGGTGTAATTTCATTTCTGTAAGATTTACCAACCTGACCTATACCAAACGGGATTTTTCTTCTTGTTGTTCTTTGAACATTTTTAAAGTTTACGAAAATACCCTGTGCAGTTTCAGGTCTTAAGAAAAGCTCTGACTGAGTGTCTTCAGTTACACCCTGGAATGTTTTAAACATAAGGTTAAACTGTCTGATGCCTGTAAAATTATGCTTTCCGCACTGTGGGCATACCACATTATGCTCTTGTATGTAATCTATCATCTGCTGGTTTGACCAACCGTCAACAACCAAGCTTTCACCGTTTGAAAACGCAAAATCTTCTATAAGTTTATCTGCACGGTGTCTTGCCTTACAGTCTTTACAGTCCATCAAAGGGTCAGAAAAACCGCCGACATGGCCTGATGCAACCCATGTTTCGGGGTTCATTAAAATTGCAGCGTCAAGCCCAACATTATATGGACTTTCCTGAATAAATTTTTTCCACCATGCTTTTTTAACATTGTTTTTAAATTCAACACCAAGTGGACCATAGTCCCATGTGTTTGAAAGTCCGCCGTATATTTCAGAACCGGGGTATACATAGCCTCTGTTTTTACAAAGGGCTACTATCTTTTCCATGGTTTTTTCTGAATTTTTCATATCTGCACCTCGTAAGTAATAAATATTTAATCTATTTTAACACTATTTTTAAGGCTTGTCAACTTAAGAAAAGCATAATTATTAACCAAATTATTTGTATAATTTTTTTATAAATAATGGTTGACATTAAGGTGCTTATAATTATAATCATAGTTGAAATTACTTTTATTTAAAAGGTGGTAATTGCATATGAAAAGCGCTGAAGAGAAAGTTAAACCACAGCCTCTGCCGGATTATGAAGGAATTTTCGCAAAGGCTTCTTTTGATGAGGACAAAAATAAAGTTCCTGCAAAAGTTCTTCGTGAAATTTTCAGAGGTAATTTTTTTAATATTATCATAAACACATTTATTCATCTTTTAGATGCTGTGGGCGATATGTTTATGCCTGTTGCAACTGCAAACATTATTACTGCAGTAACTTTGGCTGTTCAGGGCAAACAGCCAAACGCACCTTTGATTATCTTGATTAATTTTGCACTTGCTGTTTTGGCTGTTGCAATTAATCTTCCGCTTTATTCTATTTATAACCACCGTTCAAACACAATGTTAAGAAACATTGGTGCAGGGCTTCGTAATACTCTTGTTAAAAAACTTCAGCACCTTTCTATTACATATCACAAAGAAATCGAAAAAGGTAGGCTTCAGGCAAAATTCATAAGGGATATTGAAGCTATTGAATTTTTCAACACTCACCTTACCAAATCTTTAATACCCCTTATTTTTCTTACACTAATATATTTTGGTATAGCTCTTTCAAAAAGCGGTATTGTTGCAATATTTTATCTTGTGGTTATTCCTGTAAATGTTATAATTTTAAACCTTTTCAGGGACACCGTAAAATCAAATTCTCACACATTCAGGCGTGAAAATGAAAATGTTTCGGCAAGTGTTACCACCATGATAGAAATGCTTCCGGTTACCAAAGCACACGGGCTTGAAAATGTTGAAATCAAAAAACTTGAAGAAAATATTAAAGCACTTAAAACAAGAGCTTTGGCACTTGACAGAACAACCTCGTTTTTTGCCTCTGTTTCTTATATAGGAAGTGCAACTCTTAAACTTTTATGCCTTGTGTTTTCTGCCTTCTTAGCATTAAAAGGAAAAATTCAGGTAGGTGATATTGTTCTTTTCCAGACATACTTTAACTCAATTTCTGCATTTGTTCAGCAAATTACTGGCATTTACCCTGAACTTTCAAAAGGAATTGAATCGGTTAAGAGCGTATCCGAAGTTATGCTTTCAAACAAAACAGAAGATGATAAGGGCAAAATCCCAATCCGTTATCTTCACGGTTCGATTGACTTTGAAAATATTTCTTACCGTTACCCTAATGCCGATGAAGATACCATTAAAGACTTTTCATTAAGCGTTAACCCTGGTGAGTGTATAGCCTTTGTTGGTTCATCGGGTAGTGGTAAATCAACAATTATAAATTTGATAATAGGCTTTTTAATGCCTACAAAAGGCGTTTTAAAGATTGACGGTAAACCAATAGATGCACTTAACCTTTCTGCCTACAGGCAGTTTATTTCAGTAGTTCCACAAAACACTGTTTTATTTAATGGAACAATAAAGGAAAATATTTTATATGGAGTAAGTAATATAACAGACGAAAAGTTTGAACAAATCCTTGAATCTGCAAACATAAATGAATTCTTACCTATTCTTCCAAACGGACTTAACACTATAGTCGGCGAAAACGGTGATAAATTATCCGGGGGACAAAAACAGCGTATTTCAATAGCCCGTGCCCTTATACGAGACCCAAGCATACTTGTTTTAGATGAGGCAACAAGTGCTCTTGACAATATTTCAGAACACCATGTTCAACAGGCTATACAAGCGCTGATAAAAGACAGAACCACATTTATTGTTGCACACCGTCTTTCAACAATAAGAAATGCAGATAAAATTGTTGTTATGGATAAAGGTAGGATTGTTGAAATTGGCACTTATGAGGAATTAATGGCAAAAAAAGGTGCCTTTTACGAGCTTAAAAAACTAAACGATATTTCTCAAATTGAGGATTAATTATAAGTTTGACAAAATTCTTTATTTGTGGTAAAATTTTTTGGATAAAGTAATTAAGTTTTTAAAAAGGCTTTTTATTAATTTTATAGGAGGGTTTAGCTATGAAATACTCAGTTGAAGTAGAAAATATGTGTCCTCTTGCCAAAGGCGCATATCACGGTCCTGCTCCTATTCCGCAGGAAGGTAAATGGACTCAGGCAAAAGAAGTAAAAGACATTTCAGGTTTAACACACGGTATCGGCTGGTGTGCTCCACAGCAGGGTACATGTAAGCTTACCTTAAATGTTAAAGAAGGTATTATTCAGGAAGCATTGGTTGAAACAGTTGGTTGTTCAGGTATGACTCATTCAGCCGCTATGGCTTCTGAAATTTTGGTTGGCAAAACACTTTTGGAAGCATTAAACACAGACCTTGTTTGTGATGCTATCAACACAGCTATGCGTGAACTTTTCTTACAGATTGTTTACGGTCGTACACAAACAGCTTTCTCCGAAGATGGTCTTCCAATCGGTGCAGGTCTTGAGGACTTGGGTAAAGGTCTTCGTTCACAGGTTGGTACTACATACGCAACACTTAAAAAAGGCCCAAGATATTTAGAACTTGCAGAAGGTTATATCACAAAAATCGCTGTTGACGAAGAAGGTCAGATTATCGGTTATAAATTCGTTCATTTAGGCAAGATGATGGAAAGCATCGCAAAAGGTATGGATGCTAACGAAGCAATGGAAAAAGCAAGTGGTCAGTACGGCAGAGTTGACGATGCCGCAAAATTAATTGACCCAAGACACGAATAATTATAAGGAGGTAGTCGAAAATGGCTTTATTTGAAAGTTATGAAAGAAGAATTGACCAAATCAACGCAGAACTTAAAAAGCACGGTATTGCATCTTTAGAAGAAGCAAAGAAGATCTGCGATGATAAGGGTATTGATGTTTACGGTTTGGTAAAGAGCATTCAGCCTATCTGCTTTGAAAACGCATGTTGGGCATATATCGTAGGTGCTGCTATCGCAATTAAAGAAAATTGTGTTAACGCTGCTGACGCTGCTGAAAAAATCGGTCTTGGCTTACAGTCATTTTGTATCCCTGGCTCTGTTGCAGACGACAGAAAGGTTGGTATCGGCCACGGTAATTTAGGCGCTATGCTTTTAAGAGATGAAACAAAATGTTTCGCATTCTTGGCAGGTCATGAATCATTTGCTGCTGCTGAAGGTGCTATCGGTCTTGCAAGATCAGCTAACAAAGCCAGAAAAGAAGACCTTAAGGTTATCTTAAACGGTCTTGGTAAAGACGCTGCACAGATTATTTCAAGAATTAACGGTTTTACCTATGTTCAGACACAGTTTGACTATTACACAGGTAAAGTTAATGTTGTAAAAGAAATCGCTTATTCAAAAGGTGAAAGAGCAAAGGTTCGTTGCTACGGTTCTGACGATGTTAGAGAAGGTGTTGCAATCATGCATTTAGAAGGTGTTGATGTTTCTATCACAGGTAACTCAACAAATCCAACAAGATTCCAGCATCCTGTTGCAGGTACATACAAAAAAGAATGTATTGAACAGGGTAAAAAATACTTCTCAGTTGCATCAGGCGGTGGTACAGGTAGAACACTTCATCCTGATAATATGGCTGCAGGTCCAGCTTCTTATGGTATGACAGATACAATGGGAAGAATGCATTCTGACGCTCAGTTTGCAGGTTCTTCTTCAGTTCCAGCCCATGTAGAAATGATGGGATTAATCGGTGCAGGTAACAACCCAATGGTTGGTATGACTGTTGCAGTTGCTGTTGCTGTATCAGAAGCCCTCGCAAAATAAAATTCAACTGTTAAACTCCAAAGCATTACGCTTTGGAGTTTTTTCTTGCTCAAAAAACAAATTTGTGATAAACTAACATTAAAGGAGGTTTTTGAATTGAATATAGTTTTATTAACTGCCTTGGGAGTTGGAGGTGCAACTGTCGTTGGTGCTCTTTTAGGCTTTGCTTTCAAAAAAATCTCTCACACATTCAGCGACCTTGTGTTATCATTTGCAGCAGGTGTTATGCTTTGTGCTTCTGTTGTAAGCCTTATTCTACCTGCGCTTGATTATGCAAAAAATGCACCTTTTTTAGTTGTAACTCTTGGCGTATTTTCAGGTGCAATAATATTAAACCTTTTGGATAAATTAGTACCTCACTTGCATAAAATTTCAGGCACAGATTTTGAAAACCACGCTAAAAGCAATGAAAGATTAAATAAAATTTTGCTTTTTGTAATGGCTATTGCAATCCATAATCTTCCTGAAGGATTAGCTGCAGGTGTGGGCTTTGGAACAGGCAATACTATAGATGCTCTTACAATTGCAGGTGGTATTGCACTTCAGAACATTCTTGAAGGTATGGTTATAATATCTCCAATGCTTTTAGCGGGAATAAGCAAAAAAAGGACATTTTTAATTGCATCTTTAACAGGTGTTGTTGAAGTTATAGGAACATTTTTGGGCTATTTTGCAGTAAGCATATCTTCTGCAATACTTCCTTTTGCTCTTGCCTTTGCAGGGGGAACAATGCTTTATGTTATAAGTGA
>JAZSNJ010000005.1:0-7151 GCA_045536355.1 Clostridia bacterium
AATATCAACCTTTTCGTTTGTGGTATATTGATAATTATCAGAATAATTACATTTTAAGCGAACATTATCAAAAGGAAAATAATATTGAAATATTAAAAAGTGAAAGATTTGAATATAATGGTCAACCAGCTGTTTTAATTAATCTTGAAAGAATTACTGATACTGAATTAAAACATAAAAACAACTACACTTACTTTTATGTATTGTCTCAGATGGGGAATCAGGCATTTTTCAGGATAATGATCAAAACTTCTGATTATGAACATAATAAATTTGTTATTAACAGTATTATAAATTCGTTTGATGAAATACCAATCAGAGGTGAAGCTTCATATAATGCATCACATAAACCGGTTAAAAAGACTTTCAACAAAGAAACAAAAGCTTTATATGAAAAAATCAAAAAAACAGATAAAATTATCTGGGGGATATTTGTTGATGGTGCTTATACCAAAGACGAAGAGTTAAAGCATTTATTAAAAATTGAAAAAGATACTGGGTCCAACTTTGAGTTTTCATTACATTATGTAAATCTTGATGGTGAATTTCCAACAGATCAACTAAATAAAATGTATGAACATGGTAAAATCACAGAACTTACTTTACAGATTTCAAATCATTATAATTCAGATTTGTTTGGTAAAAATCCAAATTTTGATGTTTATGACGGAAAATTGGATGAATTAATAAGAAGTTTTGCAAAACAAGCAAAAGAGTTTGGACACCCCTTTTTGTTCAGGCTTAATAATGAAATGAACTCTGACTGGGTGAATTATTCAGGCGTTGCGGCACTTTCTGACCCTGAAATTTTTGTTTCAAACTGGCAAAGAATATATAATATATTTAAAGAAGAACAGGTAGATAACGCAATATGGATTTTTAACCCTAACAATGAAGACTGTCCGCCAAGCCACTGGAATTCATATTTAGCGTATTATCCGGGTGATGAGTATGTTGATATGATAGGTTTAACCGGTTATAATACAGGCACTTATTACAAAGAAGAGTTTAACGAAAAGTGGAGAACCTTTGATGAAATTTATACAGAGCCATATAAAAAATTAATGAAAAACTTTTCTGAGTTTCCATTTATTATAACAGAGTTTTCTTCAAGTAGCATTGGTGGAGATAAATCTAAATGGATTTTGGATATGTTTAGCTCAATGGATAACTATGAAAATATTAAAATGGCTCTCTGGTGGAGCAGCAGAGATTATGATTTCAGAGATAAAACTTTCACTAAAGTTGCAAGACCATATTTTTTAGATGAAAATAAAGATACTGTAAATGCTTTTAAGCTTGGAATGAAAAACTATATAAAACAATATAAAACGCCATAAAGCTTTTGCTTTATGGCGTTTTATATTTCGAATGTATTATTAATTAATTTTTCGGAATTATTAATTAAAAAGTCGGTAAACCCTGTGCCAAATTTACTTTGAAGTTTGTTAATGGCTTGGTTAATTTTAAGTTTTCTTGTTGTTGTGTTATGGGCATCACCTGCAATAAAACAAACATTATGATTCTTGATTAAATCTTTTACATGCTTAAAAAGTTTAAAATCTAAAACAGAATCTGCATTAATTTGAATAGGTAAATTTAATTTAAGTACTTCATCAATTACTTTTTTGTTTTTAGAGTTTGCAAGATAACGCTCCAAATGCACTAATATCGGTGTAACACTAAATTTTATGCTAAATTCATAAATTGTGTTAGGGACCCAACTTCCAAGCAAATCATAGGGAAGTTCAATGAGAACATAATCAGTACCCTCAATCTTAAGTTGATCTATGTCAGTAACATTTAAAATATTGTGAGTTAAGTGTATTTCAGCTCCGTTAATTATTTTAGGTATATTTGTTATTTGGTTATCTCTAATATAATCCTGTAATTTGCTAAACGAAACTTTTCTTTTTTCTAAAAACAATTCGGGGGTTGATGTGTTTGCGTAAAAGTGAGGCGTTGCAACCACTGTTGTAACGCCTTGAGAATGATATTCGTGTAACATATTCACTGTTGTTTCTACTGAGTTTGAACCATCGTCCATTTCGGGAAGAAGGTGTGAATGTATATCAATCATTTTATCACCTTAATTATATACTTTCATCAGAAGATTTTCCGTCATACTTATAGCCATAGCCATATCCATATCCATAATTATAGTAGTAACCTCCGCTATTCTTTTTTAATTTTGAAAACAATGTTTTCTTAGAGGCTTTACTGTAAGTTGTAAGTTGAACTTTTGCGTTGTTAAGCACAAATCCTAATATTTTAGCATTGGTAAATTTTAATATAGAAATAGCTCTCTCAAATTCTTGTTTTGTTGAAGAAGCGTGAGAAGCAATTAATAAAACGCCATCTGTAAGCGGCGCCAAAGTTGCGGTTTCGGACACAATGTTAATTGGCGGAGAGTCAAGTAAAACAATGTCATACATTGATTTTAACTGATTAATTATATCTATCATTTGTTGAGAACTTAAAAGCTCTGATGGGTTAGGGGGTGTATGCCCTGCAACCATACAATCAAAACCATAATCTGTTTTTACGATACATTCTTCAATCTTCGAAAAACCACCAAGTACATTTGAAATACCGACTTTAGATTTTATGTTAGTATACTTGTGAACTTTAGGTTTTCTTAAATCACAATCAACTATAACAATTTTTTTGCCAAGTTCTACAAAAGAAATAGCAGTATTTATTAAAGTGGTTGTTTTACCTTCTCCAGGACATGCACTTGTAAACATAACAACCTTAGACCCTTCAGATTTTGGCAATGCAAATAAAATGTTTGTTCTTAAGGTTTTATATGCTTCTTTTGCTCTGAAAGAAGAATCTTTATCGATTATTGGGGAAACATTTTGTATTTCTTTTACTTTGTTTTTATTGTTTTTCATAATTACACCAGCTTTATTATTTGAAAATTTTATTTACTTCTTCGTATGATTTGTGAGTTCCTATGTCATAACATTCGCCATTAAATTCATAGGCGTAGATACTTTTCTTTCTGCAAAGCCATGATGGAAAAAATCCGGGTGCGTCAGGGTTGTTTCCTGAATCCAAATATTCCTTAAAAAGTTTTAGTGTTTCTTTTTTGTAGATATATGATGCAAATGCTGCAAGATTTGAGATGGGAACACTGGGTTTTTCTACCATTTCTTGTACCAATCCGTTATCATCTGTAACAACATTAGCCATTCTTTTAAGGTCATCAATACTGTTAATTTTTTTAACCAATATTGTATCTGTGTTTTTATCTTTAAAATAATTATAAAAGTCTTTTAAGTGAAAGGTAAATATGTTATCACTAGCCATTATCAGAAGATCATCATCAATCTTTTGTGAATTAATAACAAATTCAATATCACCAATTGCGCCTAGTTTTGTTTCGTCAGATGTTGTGTTATCATCAACAATTACAATTTCTTTTGATATTTTTTTCGCATTTTTCCATTCAATAAACTGACTGTAAAATCTGGAGTTTGTAACAAGATAAATGGTATCTATAGAATCAATCGAATTAATCTGATCAACAACAAAATCAAGTATAGTCTGCTTTCCAACAGTAAGTAATGCTTTTGGTTTGTCAAGTGTAAGGGGATAAAGTCTGGTTGCATAACCAGCAGCTAAAATTAAAGCTTTCATAATGTTCGCCTCACATTTTAAATTAATTATTCATATTATATCATTCATTATTTTTTTTGTCAATTAAACAATATGTAAAATTTAATGACATTTTTAAAAAAATAACTGTTAATTTTAAAAAATATGTGTTATAATGTCATTAAATAAGTATTGATTGGAGATTTTTAATGAAAATTAAAGCTCAACGAGGATATAGTCCAGATATAAGCCTAAGTAGTAAATTTATTACATATCATTGTTTTAATATTACTAAGAATGCACTTGTTATTTATCTTCACATTCTTTTATACTATTCAAATGGCGAAGAATTTGAACTTGCTGATTTAAGTGAAAAGTTAAATGTTAAAGTTGATGATGTATTAGATGCAGTTTCTGAACTCCAAAAAGAGGGATTGATCAAATTAAAAGCCGATGTAATTACCCTTATAAATTTGTCAGACAAATCTCAAAAACAGTTAATTTCAAATGTTGACGAATATACACCCGAAGAGATTAGTCTTATTTCAGAAACTGATTTTTCGCTTGTGCGAGATGCAACGGAGAAAGCTTTTTCAAAATTACTGTCAGTTAAAGATGTTAACAGATTAGCAGAGATATTTAACTGGCTGAACCTACCTGGGGAAGTTGTTGTTATTCTAATAGAATATGTCGCGAAAACTGGGAAGAAATCACTTGCTTATGTTGAAAAAGTTGCTATAGACTGGTCTGAAAAGGGGATAAATACTCTAGAGAAGGCGCATAACTATATAAGTGTTTTAGAAGCCAGGAACACACTTGTTTCTAAAATACGCTCAAAATTTATGATGTTTGACAGGCCTGTTTCTAAAAAAGACCGTGAGTTTTTAGATGCATGGCAAAAAAATTATACTGAGGAGCAAATTTTTGCCGCTCTCGAGATAACTATTAATTCGACCTCGAAGTTATCTTTTTCTTATGCTGATAAAGTCCTTAAAAACGCGGGTATAGATATATCTGCAAGTAAAAAAGCTAATCTTCCAAAGGGTAAATTTAACAATTTTACTCAGAAAAAGCAAAACTACGATGATATTGAAAAACGTGCTATGGAAAAGTTATTGGGATTAACTAAAAAATAAGAGGTGAAGTTTATGTCTTATCCATCAAAAATCATAAGAAAAACTGAAAATTATTTCAATGATTTAAAATTAAAAAATGATAATGTGAAAATGACCAGGACAATGGAAGTTTATAATAAAGTTCCGCAAATTAAAGAAATGGACAATAAAATTTTAAAACTTGGAACTTCATTTGCTAAAAAAGCTTTAAACTCCGACAATCCTGAAAAAGAAGTAGAAACATTTAAAAAAGAAATCAACAAACTGAATACTAAGAAAACCGAACTGTTAGTCGGCGCTTCTTTTGACATTACATATTTAGATGATGTTTTCTCGTGTGATATTTGTAAAGACACCGGATATAATAATGGGAAATACTGTAAATGTTTTACCGATAAAATGAAAGAGTTTTTGTATGCTGACTCAAATTTACCTTTGATTATGGATAACAGAAGTTTTGACGATTTTAATCTTGACTTTTACGAAGATGATGGAACTGATTTTTCACCTAAAAATGTTATGGCCAGCATTTTTGAGTTTTGCAAAATTTATGCAATGAATTTTTCGGGGAACGATAGTAATCTTCTTATGTTTGGCGGAACAGGCCTTGGAAAAACATTTTTATCAAGTTGTATTGCAAAAACAGTTATTGATAGTGGTTATTCAGTATATTACCAATCAGCATACAGGATGTTTAATGTGTTTGAGGAAAACAAATTTTCACAAAATCCTGATGAGGCACTTAAAGTTCTTATTAAAGACATATATAACTCAGATTTATTAATAATTGATGATTTGGGGACCGAAATGGTTACATCATACACATCAGAAATATTATTTGATTTGATAAATACCAGAATTAATTCGAAAAAGCCCATAATTATTAACACCAATTTAGGGTTTGATGAACTTGAAAATTTATATTCCGCGAGAATATCTTCAAGACTTATTGGAGCCTTTCAGCCACTTAAGTTCACAGGTAGCGATATAAGGCTTAAAGAATTTTAGTAAAATTTACTAAAACTATTGAAAAAGTTTTGATATTATTATATAATTTATATATCAATTTATAGGAGGTACTTTTTATGGAAGGTATGGGTATGATTATTTATTTTGCAGCTATTATTGCAATATTTTATTTTCTTTTAGTAAGACCGCAAAAGAAAAAAGAAAAAGCACACAGAGAAATGGTTTCTTCGCTTAAAAAAGACGATGAAATTCTCACAACATCAGGTTTTGTTTGTAAGATAGTATCGGTTGACAAAAACGGCGTTTACACAGTTAAACTTGGCGATGCTAAAGTTAAAATGTATGATTGGGCTATCAATTCGGTATTGAAAACAAATGATAAACTTGAAGTTCCGCAGGAAGATACAGAGGAAGAAACACCTGCAGAAGAATAATTTGTACATTTGAGTCATATTCCTTTATTATAAAGATTAATAAAGGAGCAATGTTCATGAATCGTTATAATAATGACTTATCTTTAGCAGGGGCTAAATATTTTAGACCATTATTTTCAGCTGTAGCTGTTTTTGGTGTTGTATTAATGTTTACATTACTGTTTTCATTAATAGCAGTATACACACCTGTTGGTATGAATTTTATTAATATTGCTTCAACGATTATATTTTATATAGGAGCTTTTGTTACTGGGATACTCAGCGGGAAAAAGGCTACAAAAAACGGTTGGCTTAAAGGTCTTTTAGGTTCCTCGTTATATTTTTTAATTTTGTTTTTAGTCGGCAGTATCTTAAATAAAACTTTTGGTGTTAACATGAGTGTTATACTCAAATTTTTATCAGTTTTATTTACTGGTGCTACCGGAGGAGTGTTTGGAATTAATCTAAAATAACAATGGGGGAGATTTTGATGAATCATAATGAAACTGTAAAATTTAATGTGTCAAGAGACCCTGGCGATGTTACCAGAGAAATTATGGATACAGTTCATCAGGCTCTTTTAGAAAAGGGGTATAATCCCGTAAACCAGATAGTTGGTTATTTTTTGTCGGGAGACCCGTCTTATATAACAAGCCATCTTGGAGCTCGTAATGCTATAAGAAGACTGGAGCGAGATGAGCTTTTGGAAGAAATTGTTAAATATTATATAACCAAAAAATAATTTTGTTGCCTCGTCTGCTGTCTTGCAGATGAGGTAGCAATTTTCTTTTGAAAGGAGGTATTTTTTGTGAGTAAGGCAGTTAAAACAGTAGGCAGTGTCTTTTTTATAATTTTGTTTTCAAAGCTTTTGGGACAGGTTCGTGAAATGATGCTTGCAGCTTATTATGGGACTTCGTATGAAGCAACTGCATATTTAACAGCATCTCAGATACCTCTTAATTTCTTTGATATGATTTTAGGACTAGCTATAGTATCTGCATTTGTCCCAATTTTCAACGAAATTTATCAAAATGAAGGGAAATTAAGTGCT
>JAZSNJ010000071.1:0-5974 GCA_045536355.1 Clostridia bacterium
GTTTAATTTAAATGGAAAAGTAGCACTTGTAACAGGTGCATCATATGGTATAGGCTATGCTATTGCAAAGGGACTTGCACAAGCCGGTGCTAAAATAGTATTTAACGATATTAATGAAGAATTAATGAATAAAGGTTTAGAGAGCTACAAAGCAGATGGTATTGATGCTAAAGGCTATGTATGTGATGTTACTGATGAAGATGCTGTAAATGCAATGGTAAAGGACATTGAAGAAACTGTTGGAGTAATTGATATCCTTGTAAATAACGCAGGTATTATTAAAAGAATCCCAATGCACGAAATGAGTGCGGCAGAGTTCAGAAAAGTAATTGATGTTGACTTAAATGCTCCTTTTATATGTGCAAAGGCTGTTATTCCTTCTATGATTAAAAAAGGCGGCGGTAAGATTATAAATATTTGCTCAATGATGTCAGAGCTTGGAAGAGAAACAGTTTCAGCATATGCTGCAGCAAAGGGCGGACTTAAAATGCTTACAAAAAACATCTGTTCAGAATACGGTGAATATAACATTCAGTGTAATGGTATTGGACCGGGTTACATAGCAACACCGCAAACAGCACCACTTCGTGAACCGCAGGCAGACGGTTCAAAGCATCCGTTTGATTCATTCATATGTGCAAAAACTCCGGCTGGAAGATGGCTTGACCCTGAAGAATTGGTAGGACCTGCAGTATTCCTGGCATCAAGTGCATCCGATGCAGTAAACGGTCACATTCTTTATGTTGATGGTGGAATACTAGCATATATCGGGAAACAACCAAAATAAAAAGTGAGGAGAAATATGGGAATTAGCAAAAGAAAATTTGGGAACTGTGGCAAAAATGTTGTATATGCATACACACTTACAAACAAAAACGGACTGACTGTCCAGATTCTAAACTACGGTGGGATAATCAGAAAACTAATCTATAAAGATACTGATGTTGTTCTTGGTCGGGACACAATGGAAGAATATATGGATAATGAAGGATATTTTTCTGCTTTGATTGGAAGAAATTCAAATCGCATTAAAAATTCGGAGTTTGAACTTAACGGAAAAACATATAAGCTTTTTGCAAACGATGGTAAAAATAATTTGCATGGTGGCAAAGTTGGGTTTGATAAAAAAATATGGAATGTTGAAATGATTAATGAAGAAGAACCCTCACTTGTTTTGTCTGTCACAAGCCCTGATGGAGAAGAAGGTTTTCCAGGAACTGTAAATGTGCAAGTCACATACACACTAACAAACGATAATAGCTTAAAAATTCACTATGTTGGAAAAGCTGATGCTGACACAATATTAAATATGACAAATCACGCATATTTCAATTTAAATGGTCATTCAAGCGGAAGTATTGAAAATCACTCACTTTGGTTAGATAGTGATTTTTACACTCCAAATACTGATGATTGTATTCCGACAGGTGAAATACTAAGTGTAAATAACACTCCATTTGATTTTACTAAAGAGCATACAATAGGTGAGGGGCTTAAATCTGAACACGATCAAATTGAAAAGTTTGGAGGCTTTGACCATAATTTTATTCTTAATGGTGACGGATACAGAAAAATCGGCAGATGTACAGGTGACAAAACAGGAATTTCTATGGAAATATATACTGACCAAATCGGTATGCAGATTTATTCGGGAAATATGATAGAAGAAGGTCGCATATGTAAAGATGGTACAATTTATGGTAAGCATCACGGAATCTGCTTTGAAACTCAAGGATTTCCAAATAGTATCAATGTTTCTCACTTCCCAAGTACAGTGTTAAGGAAGGGAGAAAAATACAATACTGTGACTTTATATAAATTTGTATAAAAAGGATGTGTCTGATTTGACATTTGAGGAAATGAAGAGAATATTTTTAGAAGTTTATGGCGGTGATGATTCAGAACTTCGTATTTTTGAGTCGCCTGGAAGAGTTAACTTAATCGGTGAACATATAGACTATTGCGGTGGCTGTGTTATGCCTGCTGCACTTACAATGAAGACAACAATTATTGCCAGAAAACGAAATGATGATGTTATACGATTAAAAGCAACTGATTTGGATATATTGGTTGAAACAACTATTCCCGAAATGGCAAATCTTAAGGGTAAACTTAAGTGGGGAGATTATCAAATCGGAGTAGCGTTGGAGCTCATAAATGCAGGATATGATATTTGTGGGTGTGATTTATTATATGATGATACGGTTCCTCATGGTGGAGGTCTTTCGTCATCTGCTGCAATAGAGGTATCAACTGCACTTATGTTTGCTACTTTTGCAAATGAAAAGACAGAAAATACAAAAAAGATTGATATGATAGAGATGGCATTGTTATCTCAAAAGGCAGAGCATAATTTTATAGGTGTAAAATGCGGAATTATGGATCAATTTGCATCAGCGATGGGAAAAGCAGATCATGCAATATACTTAAATTGTGCCACATTAGAATATGAACATATTCCATTAAAATTAGACGGATATAAAATTGTACTTACAAATACAAATGTAAAACATTCTCTTGGTAATTCAAAATATAACGAGAGACGAAAAGAATGTGAAGAGGGGTTGTTAGCATTAAAAGACGCTATGCCAAATATAAAACAGCTTGCTGATGTAACTCCTGAAGAATTTGAATTACATAAGAACTTAATTACAGACACAACAGTGCAAAAACGAATAAAGCATGTTGTATATGAGTGCGATAGAGTCAAAAAGAGTGCAGAAGCATTAAAAGCTAATGAAATTGCTAAATTTGGAGAATTTATGAATGAGTCTCATAATTCTTTGCAATATGAATATGAGGTTACTTGTCATGAATTGGATTTTGTGGTACAAGAGGGAATAAAGGTAAAAGGAGTTCTTGGTATCAGAATGACAGGAGCTGGTTTTGGCGGTTGCACTGTTGCCATTATAAAGGATGAAGATATAGATAATTATATCGAAAATGTTGGAAAAGCATTTGCAAAAGAATTTGGTCATGATGCTTCATTCTATGTCACCCAAATAGGTGATGGTGGGAGAGAGACAAAATAGTATTAACATAGCTAGTTCAACAGAAAATTTGCTTCTATATCTATATTGGAAATATATGTAAAAAGTAAGGAGAAATTAAATGAACAGATATGAATCATCAAAAGAAATGTATGCTAAAATCGGTGTTGATAGCGATTTAGCCATTGAAAAATTAAAAAAGATACCTGTTTCACTACATTGCTGGCAGGGTGATGATGTTAAAGGATTTGATACAGACGGCCCATTAACAGGTGGTATCCAGACAACAGGAAACTATCCCGGAAGAGCAAGAACTCCTGATGAGTTGATGGCTGATATGGATAAAGTTATGTCACTTTGTCCGGGCAAGAAAAAATTAAATGTTCATGCTTGTTATGCAATATTTGAAGATGGATTTGCTGACAGAGATAAGTTAGAACCAAAACATTTTCAAAAATGGGTTGATTTTGCAAAAGAAAGAAATATGGGTATAGATTTTAACCCAACATTTTTCTCACACCCTAAAGTAAAGGACGGACTAACGCTTTCAAGTCCGTGTGAAGAAACAAGAAAATTCTGGATTGAACACGGCAAGGCTTGTATAAGAATATCTCAGTATTTTTCAGAGCAGACAGGTGTTCCCTGTGTCATGAACATCTGGACTGGTGACGGATATAAAGACATTCCAGCAGACAGAATGGGTCCAAGAATGAGATATAAGGAATCCATCGAAGAAATCCTGTCAGAACCTTTTGATAAAAATCTTGTTAAACCTTGTGTTGAATCAAAAGTATTCGGTATCGGTGTTGAAGCTTTTACATCAGGCAGTGCAGAATTTTCGCTTACATTTGCAGCAACACACGATGGATGCCTGCCACTTATGGATAACGGACACTATCATCCAACCGAAATGGTATCGGATAAAATCCCTGCATTACTTTGTTTCTTTCCTGAAATTGCACTACATATAACAAGACCAATTCGTTGGGACAGTGACCATGTTGTTCTGTTTGATGATGAAACAAGAGAATTGGCAAAGGAAATAGTAAGATGTGATGCTCTTGACAGAGTTTATATGGCTCTCGATTACTTTGATGCAAGTATAAACAGAATTTCAGCTTGGACAATGGGATTTAGAAACTGGCAAAAGGCACTTTTGAATGCACTATGCACGCCTAATGATTTGCTCACAAAACTTCAAAATAATAATGAACTGACAGAGTTACAAGTAGTACAGGACGAAATGAAGACAATGCCATTCGGTGACATTTGGGATGAATACTGCAGACAATGCGGTGTAAAATCTGACAGAGAGTGGTTTGATGAAGTAAAACTCTATGAAAAGGAAGTTTTGAGTAATAGATAAATTCATTTTTACAGAATTAAAGTTTTGGCTTATTTACCCTATATTTATAGAATTTGTTTGGAGTACGCACTATAATCCTAATTATATTCTATAAATATTAAGTCAAATGCTTTTATCTGATATATCTGATTTTGTTGCTGTTTTATCATTCACACATAGGTCGCACATAGACTTATAAAACAGCAACAGAATTGGAATATTTTGTTGTAAAAGGAGCACATAATGAAAGAATTAAAACCCATAAAACTTATTCCTACCTTCAAGGATTATATTTGGGGTGGGAATAGGTTAGTTGATGAGTATAATAAAAAATGTGATTTAGAGAGAGTTGCAGAAAGCTGGGAACTATCAACTCACAAAGACGGTGAAAGTGTTGTGGCAGATGGTGAGTTTAAAGGCTTGACTCTTTCTGAATATATCAATAGTAATGAACATAATGCGCTTGGAAAAAATGCTGAAGCTTTTAAAAATTTTCCGATGCTGATTAAATTCATCGATGCAAAAGAATCACTGTCAATTCAAGTGCACCCAGATGATGAGTATTCGCTAAAGAATAATGGTGAATATGGAAAAACCGAAATGTGGTATATCTTGGATTGTGATGAAGATTCGTATTTATACTATGGTTTTAATAAAGAAATTTCAAAAGAAGAATTCCGGAGAAGTATAGAAGAAAATACATTGCTTAATTATTTAAATAAAGTAAAAGTAAATAAAGGTGATGTTTTCTTTATAAAAGCCGGAACTGTTCATGCAATAGGCAAAGGAATCGTCATTTGTGAGGTGCAGCAAAATTCCAATACTACATACAGAGTCTACGACTATGACAGAACTGATAAGGATGGTAATAAAAGACCACTTCATATAGAACAAGCGATAGCTGTAGCTGAAACAAAACCAGCAAGAAATTATAAAAGAATAGGGAATATTCTTGCTGAATGCGAATACTTTACTGTTGAAGAACTTGTAGTAGTTGATACGGCGCAAATTGAAGTAACAGATAATACATTTGTTTCGGTTATTGTTATAGATGGACAAGGTGAATTGTCTAATAATGAATATGTAACAAAATTTATTAAAGGGGATAGTATATTTATTCCGGCACAAAATGATGTATTTGAGATCAAAGGAAAGTGTAAGTTAATTATATCGTATATATAAGGTGAAAGTATGCTTTTTGAGGAAGGCGGTTGAGTTTTCTCAGCCGCCCCTTTTCAATGATTTAAGTGTAATTTAATACTTTTTAATATACATTTATAAGAATAATATATAGAATGAAAGAAAGTAAGATGATAAAATAATGATAGGAGACGCTCTCGAAATAAATATGTATCTAATTGGAGATAGAATTAGGGAAGCCAGAGAAAGAAAGCATTTGTCGCAAATGAAATTGGCTGTACTGGCAAAGGTGTCTTTAATTACGATTTCTAATATGGAGAGTGGAAAAAGTTCACCTAATCTGAAGAATATTATTAAGGTTTCAAGGGTTCTTGGAGTCTCTATAGATTATCTGGTATCTGGTAGCGATGCAAAGGGAAACGAGATATACATAGAGGAGATAAGGACAAAAATAAATAAAATGGACGAAAACGGACTAAAGCATATAAGTAAATATATA
>JAZSNJ010000185.1:0-1749 GCA_045536355.1 Clostridia bacterium
AGTTTTAGGAAAAATGGGACATTCAGAAAGATGGGCAAACGGATTGTATAAAAATGTTTACGGCGAGTACGATATGAAAATGTTTGAATCAGCCGTTAAATACTTTAAATAAAGGAGAATTAATATGGGTTATTTATCAGACATTGAAATTGCACAACAGTGTAAAATGAAGCATATCAGAGAAATTGCTGATGTAGTTGGAATTGAAGACAAGTATATCGAACAGTATGGTAACTACAAAGCAAAGATTGACCTTTCGCTTTTAAAGGACAATAAGGATAAAAAAGACGGTAAGCTTATTTTGGTTACTGCAATTACCCCAACTCCTGCAGGTGAGGGTAAAACCACAACAACAATCGGTCTTGCAGACGGACTTAAAAGAATAGGCAAAAATGTAACAGTTGCATTAAGAGAACCATCACTCGGTCCTGTATTTGGTGTTAAAGGCGGTGCAGCAGGTGGTGGTTACGCACAGGTTGTTCCTATGGAAGATATCAATCTTCACTTTACAGGGGACTTTCACGCAATCGGTGCTGCAAACAACTTACTTGCAGCCATGCTTGATAACCACATTCATCAGGGCAACGCACTCCAAATTGATGTAAGGAAAATTACTTGGAAACGCTGTGTTGATATGAACGACAGACAGTTAAGATTTGTAACAGACGGTCTTGGCGGGAAAGTTAACGGTGTTCCAAGAGAAGACGGATTTGACATTACTGTTGCAAGTGAAATTATGGCAGTGCTTTGTCTTTCTAGCTCAATCACAGATTTAAAAGAAAGACTTTCTAATATTATAGTTGGTTATAACTTTAATGATGAGCCTGTAACCTGTGGTCAGCTTAATGCTCACGGTGCAATGGCAGCGTTATTAAAAGATGCTTTAAAACCAAACCTTGTTCAGACATTAGAGGGTACTCCTGCATTTGTTCACGGTGGACCTTTTGCAAATATCGCACATGGTTGTAACTCTGTAACTGCAACAAAAATTGCTATGAAACTTGGTGATTATGCAGTAACAGAAGCAGGTTTTGGTGCAGATTTAGGTGCGGAAAAATTCTTGGATATTAAATGCCGTATGGCAGGTCTTACACCGTCAGCAGTTGTTATGGTTGCAACAATAAGAGCTCTTAAAATGCATGGTGGACTTCCAAAAGACCAGCTTGGCACAGAAGATTTAAATGCTTTGGAAAAAGGTATTCCAAACCTTTTACGCCATGTTTCAAACATTAAAGATGTTTATAAACTTCCTTGCGTAGTTGCAGTAAACCGTTTCCCGACAGATACAGACAAAGAAATTCAGTTTGTAATAGAAAAATGCAAAGAGCTTGGTGTAAATGTTGTATTGTCTACTGTATGGGCAGAGGGCGGAAAAGGCGGAGAAGAACTTGCTAAAGAAGTTGTTCGACTTTGCGAAGAAGAAAAAGGCGACTTTACATTCTCTTATGAAGATAACTTAACAATTGAGGAAAAAATAGAAGCAGTTGTTAAAAAGGTATATAGAGGTAAAGGTATAACAATTCTCCCAAGTGCAAAACAGGAAATAGCAAAATTAGCCGAAATGGGATTTTCAAAATACCCTGTATGTATGGCAAAAACACAGTATAGCTTTTCTGATGACCCGTCAAAACTCGGTGCACCTGAAGACTTTACAGTTACAATTAAAAAGGTAAAGGTTTCAGCAGGTGCAGGATTTATCGTAGTTTTAACAGGCGACATTATGACAATGCCTGGACTTCCGAAAGTACC
>JAZSNJ010000086.1:0-7238 GCA_045536355.1 Clostridia bacterium
CCACAAGTATCACATATTCCGTCCACCTCTGAATTGTTAAAGAGAACATGATATGTTTTTCCGCATTTTGAACATTCTCTTCTTCCTGCTAATCTTTCGATTATGGCCTCATCTTCAAGTTCAATGTCCAAAACTTTGTCAATTACAACTCCGTTTTGTTCAAGGGCCTCAGCCTGAGGGATAGTTCTTGGAAAACCGTCCAAAATGTATCCGTTTTTACAATCATCTTCTTTTAATCTGTCAAAAAGGATTTTTGTAACTACATCGTCAGGCACAAGCTGTCCTTTGTCAATATAGTCTTTAGCTAATCTGCCGAGTGCGTTATCGGCAGCAATTGCATTTCTTATAATAAAACCTGTAGAAATTGCCGGAATGTCTAACTTTTCTGAAATTCTTTCAGCCTGTGTACCTTTTCCGGCACCGGGCGCCCCGAGTAAAATTATGTTCATTACAATGCCCTCCTAAAAACTAATGTTTTATTCTAAAAATCCTTTGTAATGACGCATAAGCATCTGAGATTCCATCTGGTTTACAGTTTCAAGTGCAACGCTTACGATAATTAATATTGATGTTCCGCCAAATCCGATATTAAGTGATGAGAATGCATCAACCAATAAAGGAAGAACAGCGATAATACCAAGTGCAATAGCACCAATAAGTGTTACTCTTGATAAAACTCTTGCTATATAATCAGATGTTGGTTTGCCTGGTCTGATACCTAATACAAATCCACCGTTTTTCTTCATATTGTTTGCCATTTCAACCGGATTGAACTGGATTGAAGTGTAGAAATATGTGAAGAAAATAATGAGCAAGAAGTATACTATACCATATAACCAACTGTCTGTGTTAAATAACTTTAAGAAGTTATACCAAAAACCTGATGTTGGGTTTGCACCCACAAGATTTGCAATTGTTGCAGGGAAAGATAAAATTGACATTGCAAAGATGATAGGAATAACACCTGCCATTGCAACTTTTAATGGAACAAATGTGCTCTGTCCGCCATACATTTTTCTGCCTACAACTCTTTTTGCGTACTGCACCGGAATTCTTCTTTCACCGTTATTAATTGTTACAACAAACGCAACAACTACTAACATAAGAACCAAGAAAAGTGCTACTACAAATATGCTTGTAAAGTTAAAGTTTTTACCGCTAAGGTAACTCCAAAGTGCCATGATACCATCGTCTGCACGAGAAATGATACCTGTGAAAATGATGAGTGATATACCGTTACCTACGCCTTTTTCAGTAATCTGTTCACCTAACCACATCAAAAATGCAGTACCTGCTGTAAATGTTAATGTTATTGTTACAAATGAAAGAAGTCCCGGATTTTTAATAGATGCCTGTAATGCTGCATAAAGACCTGAAGCCTGAATAAATGCAAGTATTACAGTTACATATCTTGTAATCTGAGCAATTTTGTTTCTTCCCTCTTCGCCTTCTTTTGAAAGTCTTTCTAAAGCAGGGATAGCAACAGTTAAAAGGTTCATTATAATCGAAGAGTTAATATATGGGGTAATACTCATTGCGAAAATTGTTGCATTTTCGAATGCGCCACCACTCATGATATTGAAAAATCCGAATAATGAGTTTGCTCCGCTTTCAACCAACTGCTGTAAAACTTCCTTGTCAAGACCGGGAATCGGGATGATTGAACCAAATCTGAAAACTACGAGTAAAAGAACTGTCCAAAGGATTTTCTTTCTCATATCAGGAATCTTCCAGGCGTTTGCTAAGGTTTTAAACATCTTAAATCACCTCTGCCTTTCCGCCGGCAGCTTCGATCTTTTCTTTTGCTGTTTTTGTAAATTTAGCAGCCTTTACAACTAATTTTTTGGTTAATTCACCATTACCCAATATAACAATACCGTCAGCAGCTTTGCTGATAATACCGTTTTCAATCAAAAGGTTAGCTGTAACTTCTGTATTGTCCTCAAACTTGTTGAGTGAAGATACATAAACCTCTACATACTTTTTAGCAAAGATGTTAGTGAAACCTCTCTTTGGAAGTCTTCTGTAAAGCGGCATCTGTCCGCCTTCAAAACCTGGTCTTACTCCACCACCAGTACGAGCGTTCTGACCTTTGTGGCCTCTGCCTGCCTGCTTACCATTACCTGAAGCATGGCCTCTACCTTTTCTGAATCTTTCTTTAACAGAACCCGGTGCAGGTTGTAATTCACTAAGTTTCATCTGCTACACCTCCTTATTATTTTATTTCCTCAACTGATACAAGATGACATACCTTGTTTACCATGCCTAATATCTGAGGAGTTGCTTCATGAACAACTGTCTGTCTGATTTTCTTAAGTCCTAAGGCAGAAACTGTGGCAATCTGATCGTCTTTTCTACCAATAACACTCTTTGTTAATGTTACTTTAATTTTTGCCATCGTAAATTCCTCCTTAACCTAATAATTCTTCTACTGTCTTGCCGCGAAGTGCAGCAACATCATTAGCTTCTTTGAGGTTAGCCAATCCGTTAATGATTGCTCCAACCATGTTTTTAGGATTGTTTGAACGAAGTGATTTCGCTCTGATATCCTTAATACCAGCGAGTTCTAATACCGCTCTGGCAGGACCACCGGCAATAACACCGGTACCTTTTGAAGCTGGTTTCATTAAAACTCTTCCGGCACCATATTCACCGATGATTTCATGAGGAATGGTTGTTCCAACCATTGCAACAGAAATTATATTTTTCTTTGCGTCTTCGATTGCTTTTCTTACTGCTTCAGGAATTTCAGCAGCTTTACCCATTCCGCAACCTACATGACCGTTACCGTCTCCAACAACAACCAATGCGCTGTATCTGAAGGTTCTACCACCTTTTACAACTTTAGCAACACGATTAATGTTAACAACGGTTTCTCTAAATTCAACATCGTTTGTTTTAATGTCTGCCATTTTATTCCTCCTACTAGAATTCAAGCCCGCCTTCTCTGGCACCTTCGGCTAATTCTTTTACTCTACCGTGGTAAACATATCCGCCTCTGTCAAATACAACAGTTTTGATACCTTTACCTGCAGCTTTTTCAGCTATCATCTGACCGACCTTTTTAGCTGCTTCTTTATTTCCGCCGTTTCCTTCGAAACCGGCTTCTAATGATGATGCGGCAACTAATGTTACACCTGCTGCATCGTCAATAATCTGTGCATAGATATTTTTAGAACTTCTGAAAACACAAAGACGAGGTCTTTCAGCTGTGCCTGAAATTAACTTTCTTACTCTTTTGTGTCTTGCAAGTCTTGATACACTGCTTGAAGTCTTATTAATCAATACATTCCACTCCTTTCAATAGGATTTAGTATTATTTCTTACCTGTCTTACCTTCTTTTCTGATAATTCTTTCATCAGAATACTTAATACCTTTGCCTTTATAAGGTTCAGGCAATCTCTTTTCTCTAACAACAGCTGCGAACTGACCAACTTTCTGTTTGTCAGCACCTGAAATTATAATCTGGTTAGGGTTTGGAACTTCAACTGTAATCCCTGGAACTTCTTCCATTTCAACAGGATGTGAATATCCAAGTGTTAAAACAAGTTTGTTTCCCTGTTTTGCTGCTCTGTATCCTACGCCGTTAACTTCAAGTGTTTTTGAATAACCTGTTGTTACGCCAACTACCATATTGTTTATTAATGTACGGGTTAAGCCATGAAGTGATTTGTGCATTTTCGCTTCTGATGGTCTTGTTACATTGATAACATTTCCTTCAATTGCAACCTGCATTTCAGGATGAAGCTGTCTTTCTAAAGTTCCTTTTGGTCCTTTAACTGTAATTTTACCCGCATCAAGTTTTACATCAACGCCCTGTGGTATCTCTATAGGCATTCTACCTATTCTGGACATTGTTACACCTCCTTAATGTATTTCACTTCTGTTTAAATTACCAAACAAAAGCCAAAACTTCTCCACCAATGTTATTTTCTCTTGCCTTCTTATCGGTCATAATACCTTTTGAAGTAGAGATGATAGCAATGCCAAGACCTTTTAAAACCTTAGGCAAATCTTCTTTTGATGAATAGATTCTAAGACCAGGCTTTGAAATTTTCTTTAAGCCTGAAATAACTTTTTGTTTATTAGCACCATATTTTAAAGAAATTCTGATAACGCCCTGTTTGTTATCATCAATAATCTGATAATTTTTGATATAACCTTCTTCAAGCAAAATATCAGCTATTGCTTTTTTAACATTTGAACAAGGAACATCAACTGTTTCGTGCTTAGCATCATTTGCATTTCTTATGCGTGTAAGCATATCTGCTACCGGATCTGTGATATGCATATATGTTACCTCCTTCCAATTATTAGAACATTTGTATTGCTACAAATTTATTAATTCGTATTACCAACTTGCTTTTCTTACACCTGGAATTTGACCTTTATATGCAAGTTCTCTGAAGCATATACGGCATATTCCGAATTTTCTCAAATAAGCATGTGGTCTTCCGCAAATTTTGCATCTTGTATAAGCTCTAGTTTTATACTTAGGAGTTCTCTGCTGCTTAACGATCATTGATTTCTTAGCCAAGATAAATTCCCTCCTTATTAATTGTGAGCATATGGAGCACCCATTAATGTGAGTAACTCTTTTGCTTCTTCATCAGTCTTTGCTGTAGTAACGATAGTAATATTCATACCTCTGATTTTATCAATTTTATCGTATTCGATTTCAGGGAAAATAAGCTGTTCTTTCAAACCAAAGTTATAATTTCCTCTTCCGTCAAATCCGTCAGGATTGATACCTCTGAAGTCACGCACTCTTGGGAGAGCTACGCTGAATAATCTATCTAAGAATTCATACATCTTTTCTCTTCTTAAAGTTACTTTACAGCCGATATTCATGCCTTCTCTTAATTTGAAGTTAGCAACTGATTTTCTAGCCTTTGTAATAACAGGTTTCTGACCTGTAATAATTGCTAAATCATTTGCTGCTGCTTCTAAAGCTTTTGCATTATCTTTAGCTTCTGCAACACCGATGTTGATGATAACTTTATCAACTTTAGGAATCTGCATTACGCTTTTATATGAAAACTTTGTGTTAAGAGCAGGTACTATTTCTTTAACATATTTATCATAAAGTCTAGCCATTAAAATAACCTCCTTCCCGATTATTAATCTACAAATAATTCGTTGCACTTTTTGCAATAACGAACGATGCTGCCATCATCCATAACTTTTCTTCCAATTCTTGTAGGTTCGCCGCATTTTGCACAAACATGCATAAGCTTTGTAACTGATACTGGAATTTCCTGATGGATAATGCCACCTTCTTCACCGGCTTTTCTCGGTTTCTGGTGTTTTGTTGCCATAGCAACACCTTCTACAATTGCAGTAGCTTTTTTAGGGAATACTGATAAAACTTTACCTTTTTTACCCTTATCCTTACCGGAAAGTACAACAACTGTATCACCTTTTTTTATGTGCAATTTATTCATTTTGCTGCACCTCCTATTATAATACTTCAGGAGCTAAAGAAAGAATTTTCATATATTCTTTATCTCTGAGCTCTCTTGCAACAGGTCCGAAAATACGAGTTCCTTTTGGAGTTTTGTCTTCACGGATTATAACTGCTGCGTTTTCATCAAATTTTATATAAGAACCATCGGCTCTTTTAACGCCTTTAACGCTTCTTACCACTACGGCTTTAACTACTTCGCCTTTTTTAACCACACCGTTTGGTGCAGCTTTTTTAACAGAAGCAACGATAACATCACCTACATTTGCATATCTTTTTCTTGTACCGCCAAGAACTCTGATACACATAATTTCTTTAGCACCGGTGTTATCTGCAACTTTTAATAATGACTGTTGCTGTACCATAGCAATCTCCTTCCTGCCCAAACATTACTGAGCTTTTTCTACAACTTCTACAAGACGCCATCTCTTATCCTTTGAAAGAGGTCTTGTTTCCATAACCTTAACTGTATCACCGATTGAGCAAATGTTTTGTTCATCATGTGCTTTAAGTTTATAGGTTCTCTTTATAATTTTGCTATAAAGCGGATGTTTAACACTGTCAACAATTGCAACAACAATTGTCTTATCCATTTTATTGCTGATTACTTTACCAACTCTTGTCTTTCTGTAATTTCTTTCAGACATGTCGGTACCTCCTTTCTCGTTTCATAAGGAATTAAATTATTCAGCTTCTTTAAGCTCTAATTCTCTCATAACTGTTTTAACTCTAGCGATTGTTTTTTTAACTTCAACCATTTTCATTGGGTTTTCAAGCTGTGAGGTTGCATTCTGGAACTTAAGATTAAATAATTCAGCTTTTAAATCTTTAAGCTTAACTGCTAATTCTTCATAGCTTAAGTCTTTAATTTCATTAATTTTCATCAGTTGCAGCCTCCTTTTCAGTTTGTTCCTTTGTTACGATTTTACATTTAATCGGCAATTTGTGAATAGCAAGACGAAGTGCTTCTCTTGCGATTTCTTCAGCAACGCCGCCAATTTCAAACATAACTCTGCCTGGTTTAACAACTGCTACCCAGTATTCTGGTGAGCCTTTACCGCTACCCATACGAGTTTCAGCAGGTTTTTCTGTTACAGGCTTGTCAGGGAATATTTTGATCCAAACCTGACCACCTCTTTTTATATAACGAGTCATAGCTACACGGGCAGCTTCAATCTGATTTGATGTGATCCATGCGGGCTCGAGAGCCTGGATACCAAAATCACCGTAGTTTATTACGTTACCGCGAGTAGCTTTTCCTTTGAGTCTGCCTCTGTGCACTCTACGGTATTTAACTCTTTTAGGCATTAACATTATTTTGCTCCTCCTTCTGCCTTAGGCGCTTTTTTACTTTCAGGAAGAACCTCACCTTTGTAAATCCAAACCTTAACGCCGAGTTTACCATAGGTTGTATCTGCTTCATAGAAGCCGTAGTCTATGTCAGCTCTTAATGTCTGCAAAGGAATAGTACCTTCATGATAATGTTCGCAACGAGCTATTTCAGCACCGCCCAAACGACCTGATACAGAGGTTTTTATACCTTTAGCACCCAGTTTCATTGCTCTGCCCATAACAGATTTCATTGCACGTCTGAAGGATATTCTCTTTTCAAGCTGTGCAGCGATGTTTTCAGCAACAAGCTGAGCATTTACATCGGGGCTTTTAACCTCGATGATGTTGATTGCAACATCTTTACCAACCATATCAACAAGCTCTTTCTTAAGCTTTTCGATTTCAGCGCCGCCTCTACCGATTACGATACCGGGTTTTGCA
>JAZSNJ010000021.1:0-6108 GCA_045536355.1 Clostridia bacterium
CACCAACAAGCCAAGAACAACAGGAGACGGCTATAAAGGTATGCTCCATCAGCCTGACCCAACGAAGAATGAAGATATGTTAAAAGGCGTAGTAGCAATAAGAAATCTTCATATAAGAGCAATTGCAGAAACAGGCTTTACCTGTGCAGACGAAATGTTATATCCTGAAAATTACAGATATTTGTCTGATATCTTATCGTATGTTGCAATAGGTGCAAGGTCGGTTGAAAACCAGCAACACAGATTAACTGCCAGTGGTCTTTCTATTCCGGCAGGAATGAAAAATCCTACAAGCGGTGATATATCTGTTATGATGAATTCAATAACAGCAGGTCAGCATTCTCATACCTTTATATACAGAGGATGGGAAGTCCAGAGCGAGGGTAATCCTTTAACCCACGCAATTTTAAGAGGTTATGTGAATAAGCACGGACAAACTATGCCAAACTACCACTATGAAGATTTAATTCACCTTGTGGAAGAATATCAGAAGAAAGATTTGGTAAATCCGGCTGTAATTGTTGATACAAATCATTCAAATTCAGGCAAAAAATATGAAGAACAGATAAGAATAGCAAAAGAAGTTTTGCACTCATGCCGTCATTCAAGCGATGTTAAAAAGCTTGTAAAAGGTTTAATGATTGAAAGCTATATTGAAGACGGTGCACAAAGCCCTGACGGAACAGTTTACGGAAAATCTATAACAGACCCATGCTTAGGCTGGGCGAAAACTGAAAGATTGCTTTTAGATTTAGCAGATACACTTTAATAAAAAAGCCACCCATTTTGGGTGGCTTTTTTATAGTATTAAATTTAACACAAAGCATATTAAAACTGCATTTATAGTTGGAATTAAAAAGCCTAAAAAGGTCCATTTTTTACTTTTGGTTTCTTTATATATAGTAATCATTGATGTTGTGCAGGGCCAGTGAAGAAGAGAAAATACAATAGTAATGATGGCAGTCTTTAATGTCCACCCGTTTGCAAGTAAAATTCCTGATATTTTATTTAAATCAGATATATCAGAAAGCCCTGTACTATTTAAATATATCATCATTGCAATAGGAAGCACAATTTCATTTGCGGGTGAGCCTAATATAAAAGAAAGTAAAATCGTACCGTCAAGACCTATTAATTTTGCAGGTGTATCCAAAAATAAAGATAAATGCTCTAAAACACTTGTATCCCTTATATGAATGTTACTCAAAAGAAAAATAATAACCCCCGCAGGTGCAGCAACCGATATCGCTCTTAACAAAACAAACCACACTTTGTTTTTAACTGCATAAAGTATTGCCTTTAAAAACATTGGTTTTCTGTAACGGGGAAGCTCCATAATAAATGAAGAACTTTCTCCTTTAAGAAGAGTTTTTGAAAGAATTTTTGAATTTATAATTGTAACAACCGTTCCTAATACTATAACTGATAGAATAATAAGTGCCGATAAAAAGCTTCCTGTAAATATTCCGCCTCCTGCCAAAAAAACAGAAGATAATAATATAATGGTTGGAAATCTACCGTTACAGGGCATAAAGTTGTTTGTAAGTATAGCTATAAGTCTTTCCCTCGGAGAATCTATTATTCTTGCCCCTGTTATTCCAACTGCGTTACAGCCAAGCCCCATACACATACAAAGACACTGTTTGCCACAAGCACCTGCTTTTTGGAAGAATCTGTCTGTATTAAAAGCAATTCTAGGTAGTATTCCTGCATCTTCCAAAATAGCAAAAAGAGGGAAAAATATTGCCATAGGGGGAAGCATAACGCTTATTACCCAGAACGACACTTTGAAAAGTCCGTTTACTATTAAATCTTTTAAAAATAAGGGAAGTCCTGTATGAGTTAAAAATACATTTATTTTTTCTGTCAGGCTGTTAAAAAAAGCGGAAAGCATTGCTGACGGATAGTTGGCTCCTACTACCGTTATCCATAAAATAATCAAAAAACCGACAAGCATTATTGGGAATGCGGTGTATTTACCTAAAAGTATAAAGTCTAAAAAACTTTCCTTAAAAGAAACAGGGGTTTTTGTAACAGCATTTGCAATTTCTTCGCTTTTTTTAATAAGACTTTCATTTATTAAATCAGAGGCAGAGGGGAAAGTTGTTCTTTCGTTTTGCACTACTGTTTTTATTTCTTCAAAATCCATTGGGTTTATACCTGTATGTAAAGCATAGGAATTTATAAATCCCAAATCGTTTTCTAAAAGTCTTAAACTAAGCCATCTTTTATGCTTTTTTATATTATATTTATCTAAAATATTTTCAATTTTTAAAATAGATTCTTCCAAATCTCCATAATTAACTTTGTATGGATTTGTATTCTTTGTAAGAATTTTGGGTATTTGTTTTAAATCTTTATCTTTGTTGGCGGATGTTTTCTTAACAGGAACACCAAGTATACCTGATAACTTCTTAACATCAATATCAATACCGTTTTTTTCTGCCTGGTCGGCTATGTTTAATAAAACAACAGCATTTTTTGTGATTTCCAGCACCTGTAAAACAAGATTTAAGTTTTTCTGAAGTGTTGACATATCGCAAACTACAATGGTGTAGTCGCTTTCACCAAAACATATATAATCTCTTGCGATTTCTTCTTCTTTGGAGCAAGACAAAAGGGAGTAGGTACCGGGCAGGTCTATAAGCTCATAATTTTCAAATCTGCCAAAGGCATTTTGAACTGTTTTTCCTGCCCAGTTTCCCGTGTGTTGCTTCATTCCCGTAAGACTGTTAAAAAAAGTTGATTTTCCCACATTGGGATTTCCTGCAAGTGCTATTTTAACAGTTTGGTCCATATTTAACATTCCTTTATATCATCAATAATAATATTGTTTAAGTCGGTTTTTCTTATGGCAACAGCGCTCCCTCTTACATAAAAGGCTACGGGGTCTCCCAAAGGACTTCTCCTTATAAAATATATCAAAGTATCGGGTATAATGCCTAATTCGTTAAGACGCCTTTTTGTAAAGCCCTCAGCTTTTACTTTAACAACCTTTGCATACTGCCCCTTGCCTAAACTGTTTAAATTCATTTAATGTTCCTCCCAAAAGGTTGGTACTATTATTATATAAAGCAAAAAAATATTTGTGAAAAAATTGCTTGACAAAAAATACCATTTGTGTTAAGATTATAATCTACAATTATGTAAATTGGTGTTATATGCCTTTTAATGACTTTAGGTAAGAGCACTTAAGTTTAAAATGGTGCTTAAACAAAGGATTTAAGGCAATTTTCATTCATATTTGGAGCGGAAAGATTTTTTATCTTTTACTATGTTCAGGATGATTAGCATACGCATCAATGGCATTTAACAAAACAAAATTTAAATGAGGTGAGTTAATTTTATGATGCCGCATCAAATCAAACTGGGTAAGAACACCAGAATGAGCTACTCAAAAATTAATGAAGTATCTGAAATGCCTAATCTTATTGAAGTCCAGAAAAATTCTTATGACTGGTTCTTAAAAGAAGGCTTGAGAGAAGTTTTAAGAGATGTATCTCCTATAACAAACTTCTCCAGTAAGGATGAACAGGAAAAGACCTGCAAATGGTTTTTATCTGAAGAGTTGTTCAGCAAAGTGTTCGGCAAATCCAAAATTGATGACCTGACAGACAAGCTGATTTTAGAATTCATTGATTATTCTTTGGACGAAAACACCAAGTATTCACTTGAAGAATGTAAAGAAAGAGATGCAACCTATGCAGCAGCTCTCCGTGTTAAAGTAAGATTAATCAATAAAGACACAGGCGAAGTTAAAGAACAGGAAATATTTATGGGTGATTTCCCACTTATGACTGACCAGGGTACCTTTGTTTACAATGGTGCAGAAAGGGTTATCGTAAGTCAGCTCGTAAAATCTCCGGGTCTTTACTATTCGTTTGAATATGATAAATCAGGTAATAAGCTTTTCTCATCCACAGTTATTCCTAACAGAGGTGCGTGGATTGAATATGAAACAGACTCAAACAATATCTTTTCAGTAAGGATTGACAGAACAAGAAAGCTTCCTGTAACTGTATTGATTAAAGCATTAGGACTTGGTGATGCAAAAGCCATAACCGAAATGTTTGGTGAAGAAGAACTTCTTTTAAATACTTTAAGCAAAGATACCGCTATGGGAACAGAAGGTGCTTTGGAAGAAATCTACAAAAGATTAAGACCGGGCGAACCTGCAACTTTAGAAGGCGCAGCTAAATTAATAGGTTCTTTATTCTTTGATGAAAAGAGATATGATTTAGCAAGAGTAGGCCGTTACAAATTCAACTTAAAGCTCCGTCTTAAAGACAGAATTTTAGGCAGAGTATTAAAAGAAGATGTAGTAAGCCCTGTTACAGGTGAAATCCTTTTATCACAAGGTGAAACCATAACAAGTGAAATTGCTGATGAATTTTATAAAAATGCAGTAAACAGAGTAGTGCTTGATATTGACGGAAAACCTGTTGTTGTTTTCTCAAACGGAACCGTTGATGCTAAAAACTTCCTTAAAAAGAAAGTGTTCACTGATAAAGTGTTGGAAGAAATCGGTATTAACGAAGATGTAAGATACTCTGTACTTTCTGCTATTTTAGATAATCCTGAAATTAAAACAGATAAGGAAATTAAAGCAGCACTTATTGAAAATATTGATGCTTTAGTTCCTAAACATATCACACCTGAAGATATTTTGGCATCAATCAACTATGTTGTTAATATGCAGCATGGTCTTGGTGAAACCGATAATATCGACCATTTGGGTAACAGAAGATTAAGAGCAGTAGGCGAACTTTTACAAAATCAGTTCAGACTTGGTTTTTCAAGAATGGAAAGAGTTGTAAGAGAAAGAATGACAACTCAGGATTTAGATGTTATTACTCCTCAGGCTCTTATTAATACAAGACCTGTTGTTGCAGCTGTAAAAGAATTTTTTGGTTCATCACAGCTCTCACAGTTTATGGACCAGCCAAACCCACTTGCTGAACTTACACATAAGAGAAGACCATCTGCATTAGGTCCTGGTGGTTTAAGCAGAGACAGAGCAAGTTTTGAGGTTCGAGACGTTCACTATTCACACTATGGAAGAATGTGTCCTATCGAAACACCTGAAGGTCCTAACATCGGTCTTATAAACTCACTTTCAACTTACGCAAGAATTAACGAGTACGGATTTATTGAAGCTCCTTACAGAGTGGTTAAAGACGGTACCGTTACAGATGAAATAGTTTATATAACAGCAGATGTAGAAGATGGTAAAATTGTTGCACAGGCAACAGAACCTCTTGATAAAAATAACAAATTCGTTGCAAAAAGAATTATTGCAAGAAAGCAAGACGATATGATTGAAGTTGACGCATCAGAAGTTAACTATATGGACATATCGCCAAGACAGGTTGTATCTGTTGCTACAGCTATGATTCCTTTCTTGGAAAATGATGACGCATCCCGTGCACTTATGGGTTCTAACATGCAGCGTCAGGCAGTTCCGCTCATTAAACCTGAATCACCGGTTATAGGTACAGGTATGGAATACAGAGCCGCAATGGATTCAGGTGTTGTTGTAGTTGCTAAAAACGATTGCACAGTAATAAGAGTTGCAGCTGATGAAGTTGTTGTAAGAGAAGACGAAACAGGCGAAATCAGAAAGTATAACATCTTAAAATTCAAGCGTTCAAACCAGGGAACATGTATTAATCAAAGACCTGTTGTAGAAGAGGGCGAACATGTTAAAAAAGGCGAACTTATTGCTGACGGTCCTGCAACAGAAAACGGTGAAATCGGTCTTGGTAAGAACCTTTTAATCGGTTTTATGACCTGGGAAGGTTACAACTACGAAGATGCTATACTTCTTAATGAAAAAATTGTTAAAGAAGATGTATTAACATCTATTCATATTGAAGAATACGAAACAGATTCAAGAGATACAAAACTCGGACCTGAAGAAATCACAAGAGATATTCCTAATGTTGGTGATGATGCTCTTCGTGATTTGGACGAAAGAGGTATCATAAGAATCGGTGCCGAAGTTCACGCAGGAGACATATTGGTAGGTAAGGTTACACCAAAAGGCGAAACTGAACTTACAGCAGAAGAAAGACTTTTAAGAGCAATCTTCGGTGAAAAAGCAAGGGA
>JAZSNJ010000116.1:0-5404 GCA_045536355.1 Clostridia bacterium
TGATAAAATTAAAATTGTAATTATGATTTTAAGTATAGTGTATGGGATTTCAAAAATATAAAAAAGTACACCAAAAATAAGTGAAATCAGGAATAAAAGCGAAACTCTGTTCAAAGCCAAACCTCCAAAGAAAAAGCGACTCTAAAAGTCGCCTTTAATCACTCTAAAATTCCTTTTTTAATGTTTTTAATTATTTTTGCTACATTTGCCTGACAGTGGCCGCACCCTTGCCCAGCATTTGTAATTTCAGAAACTTCGTCAAAAGTGGCCGCACCGTTTGCTACAGCATCTTTTATATCTTTAAAAGTTATATTGTAGCAATCACATATAATTTTGTTATCAAGCATAATTTTTTCTCCTTATTCAACTGATATCAGTTTTACTTTATGAACACCTTTGATTTTTGATATTTCCTGTATTAACAAATCTATATTAACTGAAATTTCTGTTATGTCTACAGATAAAACAACATGCGCTCTTCCGCCTATGGGAAGATTTTGTGTTATTGTTAAAATATTTGCCTTAAGCGATGATACTTTTTTTAAAACATCACCTAAAATACCTGTTTCGTGTGTAAGCTCAAAAGAGATTACTGCTTTTTTACCGTTAGTATCTTCATTAGGGGCAAACACATAATCTTTATATTTATAATAGGTGCTTCTTGAAATGCCTACTATTTTAACTGCTTCTGAAACTTCTTTTACTGCACCGCTTGTTATCATAAGCCTTGCTTTTAAAACTTTTTCGTAATAAGACGGTAATACGCATTTATTTACAATTAAGTAATCTTTACTGCTCAAATTTCCCCACCACCTTTTTAAATAAATATATAATATATGATAATTTTTGTCAAGAAAAACGAACATTTTAAATACAATTAAATGAGGTGATTTTATGCAGTTTTTCGGACTTGTTTTTAACCCCTGCATATTAGAAAATAAAGAAGATTTTACATGTTTTTCCTATGAAACCGATACCGAAGTCATATACGCTGTAAAAGGTGAGCTTGGTAAGGTGCATCCTTTCCCTGAAAATGTTTCTGCCACAAGCTATTACGAAGTCGATGGAGATGGGTATTACTTTTTAGGTTATGATAAACTGCAAAAACTTTATTTTCTTCCTCTTAATTAAAATCTTTCTTAAAAGGCACATTTTCTACTGTAAATTCTTTGTTGTTTAAGTAATTTAAAGGCGAGTCTTTTACAAATGCAAATTTAAGTTTATATGAGTAAAGTGCCTGATATTTGTATGGCAGATTTTTATTTTGCTCGTTTGTGCCATATTTGGTATCACCTGCAAGAGGGTGGCCTAAATACGCAAAATGTGCTCTTATCTGGTGTGTTCTGCCTGTTTCTAATGTAACTTCTACCAAAGAGAGTTTATTTTTTGTTTTTAAAACTTTGTATTTTGTAACTATTTTTCTTGCTCCCTGCTCCGGAGTATCAAAAATATAGGCGCGGTTTTGCTTTGAGTTTTTAATGTGATAGGCTGTAAGTGTGCTTTCCTTTGGCTTTGGCACACCATGCACAATACAAAGATATTTTTTTATAATTTCTCTGTCTTTTATTTTTTTGTTCATTTCACGAAGTGCCATGGCATTTTTTGCGGCTATTACTATTCCACCCGTGTTTTTATCTATTCTGTTACAAAGAGCAGGGGTGAAAGCCTCTTTTGAATCAGGGTCATATTCCCCTTTTAAATAAAGATAGGAGAGTATATTGTCGATTAATGTTATATCGGTACCCGTTTCGTCAGGATGCACCGAAACGCCGGGCTCTTTATCAATTAACAAAATGTTTTGGTCTTCATACAAAATAATAAGTTTTGGTTCAATGCTTTTTACATCTGTTTTTTCTTTTTGCACCAAAAATTCATCATTTATGTAAAGCTCAATTAAATCCCCCTCATTTAGTCTTGTGGAGATTTCACATCTTTTTTTATTTACTTTAATATCTTTTTTTCGTATTCCCTTATATATGACCGACTGCGGCATATTGGGGAATTTTTTTGTTAAATATTTGTCTACTCTCTGGTCAGATTCATTTTTGGATATTATAAATTTCTGCATAATTCTTACCTCTTTTTTTAAAGTATAGCACAAAGGGATTGGTTTTGCAATTTTTAAATGTCATTGAATGTCAGTTTCAAAATGAGTTATTTTAAATATGCGAAAAGCTTTTACGCGGGAAGGAGATTTTTTAAGTGGCATCAAAAAAAGATATATTAGAACAATTATCTTTAATTGCCTTGGGAGATGACACTCCCATTAACCATAAGTTAAAAGCGCTTGAACTTCTGGGAAAGGCAAAAGGGCTTTTTAAAGAGTCCGAAGAAAAAATTACGGCTGTGAAAATAATAGATGATGTGCCTAAAGGTGATGAAATGCTATAAGCGAAAAAAGAATTAAGTCTTTGATGGCTGATGTCTTTTTTAAGGTGCACAACGATATTAAGGAAAACCGACATACCCATTATATTCTAAAAGGCGGACGAGGTTCTGCCAAATCATCATTTGTATCAATAGAAATTGTGCTTGGTGTTATGCAGGACGAAAAAAGCAATGCGGTTGTTATAAGAAAGGTAGCATCTACCTTAAAAGACAGCGTGGTTTCACAAATTAAATGGGCAATAAATGTTTTGGGAGTTTCTGATAAATGGAAAATAAATTCATCAGGCGAGTTTTTGTATCTTCCAACAAATGCAAAAATTTTATTTAAAGGCTGTGATGACCCCCAAAAACTAAAGTCCATTAAGTTTACCAAAGGGTTTTGTAAATATTTGTGGTTTGAAGAATGTGATGAGTTTTCGGGCAAAGAAGAATTTTTATCTGTTGTGCAGTCCCTTTTAAGAGGAGGAGAAAACTATAAGGTTTTTTATACCTTTAATCCACCTAAAAACAAGTATCATTTTATGAATATGTTTGCATTGGAAAAAAGGGACGACCTTTTAACCTTTCATTCAAGCTATTTAGATGTGCCACGAAATTGGCTTGGAGAACAGTTTATTAAAGAGGCAGAGATTTTAAAAAAACAAAACTATACTCTTTATGAAAATATGTATTTGGGAAAGGTTACAAACACCGAAGGACAGATTTTTACTAACTTTGAAATTTCAGATGAATTACCCGAAACAGAAGTTTTGTTTTTGGGACAAGACTTTGGATACAATCATTTTAATGTGATTTTAGAGCTTGGATTTTCAGAAGATTTTATCTTCGTAAGGCAGGAAGAAGCTACAAGAGGGCTTGATACATCTGAAATTATAAAAAGTGTTGAGGGTAAATTTAACAAAAGCACAATCATGTTTTGCGACAGTGCCGAGCCAGACAGAATTAAAATGTGGCAAAAGGCAGGGTACAGAGCAACAGCCGTAAAAAAAGAACAGGGCAGCATAAAGGCACAGATAGACTATCTTCTTTCCAAAAAAATTATAATCCACAAAAGCTGTGTTAGGCTTATTGAGGAAATCCGTGATTATCACTGGATTAAAGACAAAAACACCGGAGAATACACAGATATTCCCGCACCAATAAACGATGACGCAATAGCTGCCCTGCGCTATGGTGTGGAATATATGAGAAAGGCGGGAAGATAAATTTTGGACATTTCGGGAGTTTGTTCCTATTTAAGCAAAATTTTAGGAACAGAAATTTCGTCAGGCGACCAGTCAAAAATTTCTTACTGGAAAGATTGGTACAAAGGTTATTACAAACCGTTTCACCATTATGTTGATTTTAACGGTCAGGATACTATTGAGCTTGACAGATACACCTTAAAAATGGGCAAAAGGGTTTGTGAGGAATGGGCTAATCTTTTGCTTAATGAAAAGGTTAAAATTTCGGTATCCCAACCTTCTGCAGAGGAGTATTTAAAGCAGGTTTTATCGGACAATGCATTTTTTAAAAATGCAAATATGCTTATTGAAAATACTTTTGCATTGGGAACGGGAGCCTTTGTTTTAAGACTTTTTAAAAGCAAAATTAAAATCGACTACATAACAGCCGATTCCATTATCCCCATAAGCCACGAAAACGGTGAAATCAAAGAGGTGTGTTTTGCATCTGAATTCATTAAAAAGGGAAAAAGCTACACTTATGTTCAGCTTCACCTTTTAAACGATTACGGAAACTACATTATAAAAAACATCTGTCTTGATTCATCTTTTAAAGAAGTTCCCATAAAAAATATAACCTCGTGTTATGACACAAACTCTCAAATCCCCTGGTTTTACATAATAAAACCTAATATCAATAACAATGAAAACTCAAAAACTGCTATGGGGATTTCGGTTTTCGCAAACAGTATTGATATTTTAAAGGGCATCGATTTGGCGTTTGATAATCTTTGCACCGATTTTTATCTTGGCGGGAAAATGGTTGTTATGAACGAATCGGTTATAGCAAAAGAGCAAAACGGAAGAAGAGTTGCTCCTTTTCATTCTAAAAAGCGTCTTTTTATGTCTATAGGCGACAGCATTGTAGACGGAAAGCTCTTTGAAGAATATAACCCCATTTTAAGAGTAGATGAAAATACAAAAGGTATTAAAATCGGACTTTCGCTTTTATGCCACTCTTGCGGTATGGGTAACAACTACTTTTCATTTGATAACAACGAGATTAAAACTGCAACCGAGGTAATAAGCGAACATTCAGAACTTTTTCGAACAGTCAAAAAGCACGAGCTTTTACTTGAAAATGCATTAAGAGGGCTTATAAATGCAATTTTGAGCATAGGCGGGTTTTCGGGTTATGAAATAAGCATCGCTTTTGACGACTCTATCATTGAAGATAAAAAGTCAATGAGAGAGCAGGACCAAAAAGATGTTTCGCTTGGACTTATGACAAGAGAGGAGTACAGGCAAAAATATTATGAATATTGATGTTTTAAAACAGTTTTTAAGTGAGGAAGATTTTTTAAGTCTTTGCGAAAAGTTAAAAGATAAGGAAATTAACCTCCAGTTAAAAGACGAACAAAAAGAAAATTCACTTTTAGAAGAAATTGAGTCATTAAAAAAGAGCATGGCTGCAAAAGAAAAAATAGGTATTGCGCTTTCTAACGCATCACCTGTTGACTTTTCACTTGCTTTGGGTTTAATTGACGAAAAGCTCATATCAGAAGATAAAACAGCAGAAAGTCTGGTTAATGAATTAAAGGACAAACATCCGTCTCTTTTTAAGGATTACTTTAAAAAGGACTGCGTTACAACAGCTCTTCCTCATTCAGGGAATCTTCCTGATAAGGACAGCTTAAACGACAAGGATTATTACGACCTTTTATTTCAGAAAAACAAATAATTTAAAATTAAGGAGATTTAAAAATTATGGCAAACAGTATTATAACTATTAAAGAAATTGCAAGACAGGCACTTCCAAGACTTATGGAAAATCTTGTTTTCCCTAATCTGGT
>JAZSNJ010000137.1:0-12086 GCA_045536355.1 Clostridia bacterium
CCGAGACGACCCGAACAGGTTGTTTTAATACCTTTCGCACCTGCTTTAGTTGTTCTTGACATTGCCTGTTTCATTGCTCTTCTGAAAGAAATTCTCTTTTCAAGCTGAGCTGCAATGTTTTCTGCAACTAAAACTGCACATAAATCAGGCTGTTTGATTTCTGCAATTGAAATTGACACATTTTTACCTGTCATTTTCATGATTTCAGCCTTTGTTTTTTCTATACCTTCACCTTTTTTGCCGATGATGAAAGCAGGTCTTGCTGCGTGAATTGTAATTTTAAGTCTGTTTGAAGGCTTTTCTATTTCAATTTTAGCAACACCGGCATCAAAGTGAGTCTTTTTAAGATATTTTCTCACATTGTAATCTTCAACTAAAGAATCGCCGAAGTTTTTTGAATCAGCATACCATTTTGAATCCCAATCCTTAATGACGCCGACTCTGAGTCCATGTGGATGTACCTTTTGACCCATAGTAGTTACCTCCTTTGGTTAATTATCTTTCTTTGAGAACTAATGTAATATGACTTGTTCTCTTTCTGATTCTGAACGCTCTGCCCTGCGCTCTTGGCATAATTCTCTTAAGAATTGGGCCCGGGTTTGCAAATGCTTCTGCAACATAAAGCTTTTCAGCATTCATATTGTGATTGTTTGTTGCGTTTGCTATAGCAGAATTCAATAACTTTATAAGATATTCAGATGCAGCTTTTGGAGTATTGTTTATAATACCAATCGCTTCAGCAACTGACTTATTTCTGATTAAATCAATCACGATTTTCACTTTTCTTGGTGAAATGCGTGCATAACGTAAGGTTGCTTTTGCTTCCATGTTATGCTACCTCCTCTCTAACATTGGTAATTATTATTTAACGCCGCTTGTTTTTGCACCGGCATGACCTTTAAATGTTCTAGTCTGAGCAAATTCACCTAATTTATGGCCAACCATATCATCAGTAACATATACCGGAACATGTTTTCTGCCATCGTGAACAGCAATTGTATGACCAATCATTTCAGGAAATATTGTTGAGCTTCTTGACCATGTCTTTAAAACTCTTTTTTCGCCGTTTGTATTCATTTCAACGATTCTCTTTAAGAGCTTTTCGTCAACATAAGGGCCTTTTTTAACTGATCTACTCATAGTTTACCTCCTATTAGTATTTATAAGTTTCAATGCCGATTTTATTTAGCATTTCTTCTCTTTACGATATACATATCAGATTTTTTGTTCTTCTTTCTGGTCTTGTAACCAAGTGCAGGTTTACCCCATGGAGTAACAGGACTTGGACGACCAATTGGTGATTTACCTTCACCACCACCGTGTGGGTGATCGCAAGGGTTCATAACAACACCACGAACAGTAGGTCTGATACCCATATGTCTTTTTCTTCCGGCTTTACCAAGAGTGATGTTTTCGTGATCCTGGTTGCCTACTTCACCGATTGTAGCTTTGCACAAAAGGCTTACCATTCTAACTTCGCCAGATGGAAGTCTAACCTGTGCATAACCGTTTTCTTTAGCCATAAGCTGTGCAGAGTTACCTGCTGCTCTAACAAGCTGTGCGCCTCTTCCGGGAACAAGCTCGATACAATGGATTAATGTACCAAGTGGAATTTCACTAAGTGGAAGTGCGTTACCTGGTTTGATATCAGCGCCGATGCCTGATACAACTTTATGACCAACTTTGAGTCCAAGTGGAGCGATTATATATGCTTTTTCTCCATCTTCATACTGAAGGAGTGCAATATTTGCGCTTCTGTTTGGATCGTATTCAATTCCTAAAACTTCAGACGCAATACCGTCTTTGTTTCTCTTGAAATCGATAATTCTGTATTTAACTTTGTTTCCGCCGCCTCTGTGACGAACGGTAATTCTTCCGTACGAGTTTCTACCAGCGTTTGATTTGACTTTTTCAAGCAAGCTTCTTTCAGGAGACTTTTTAGTGATTTCCTCAAAGGTTGAAACTGTCATAGTTCTTCTCGCCGGAGAAGTCGGATTATACTTCTTTATAGCCATTTTAATTTCAACTCCTCAACTAAAAATTAAGCCATTCCATCAAAAAATTCAATTGCTTTGCTTTCTGGCTTTAATGTTACTATTGCCTTTTTCCAATCAGCTCTTTTGCCAACATGTACGCCCATTCTTTTGGTTTTGCCTGTGTAATTCATTGTGTTTACTTTGGCAACCTGAACGCCGAAAATCTGTTCAACAGCAATTCTGATATCAACTTTTGTTGCAGTTGGAACAACTTCGAAAGTGTACTTTTTGTTAGCAATGTCTGCCATAGAATCTTCTGTTATTACAGGTCTTTTAATAATGTCATAGTATGTCATTATGCGTACACCTCCTCTAATTTCTTAACAGCATCCTGTGCAATAACAAGTTTGTCGTGATTTAAAATCTCGTAAACATTTAATGCACCGATATATGAAGTTTTAACGCCTTCAATATTTCTTGCTGATTTATAAACTTTTTCATCAACTTCGCTTGTTACTATAAGAGCTTTTGTTGCTCCTACATTTCCAAGGAGGTTAACAACTGTTTTTGTTTTAATTGTATCAACTTTAAGTGAGTCGATTACTACAATCTCGCCGTTTTCAACCTTTGAAGATAAAGCTGATCTTAATGCAACCTGCTTAAGCTTCTTATTGATTGAATATCTGTAGTCTCTAGGTTTTGGACCTAAAGCTATACCACCGTGTATCCACTGTGTAGCACGGATAGAACCTTGTCTTGCTCTACCTGTACCTTTTTGACGCCAAGGCTTAATGCCACCGCCTGAAACTTCGCTTCTTGTTTTTGTGCTCTGTGTGCCCTGTCTCTGGTTAGCTAAATAATTTTTAACCACTTCATAGATCGCAGTTTTGTTAACTTCAGCACCGAACACTGTTTCATTTAATTCGATAGTTCCGACTTCTTTGCCGTCCATATTATATAATGCTACGCTAGGCATAATTAACTTCCTCCTTTCCCGTTATTACGCTTTCACAGCGCTTTTTACTATTACTAATCCGCCCTTAGGACCAGGGATTGCTCCGCGAACTAAGAGCAAGTTCTTTTCAACATCAACACTTACAACATCAAGATTCTGAATTGTAACTGTATCAACACCCATGTGGCCTGCCATTTTCTTTCCTTTATAAACTCTTGATGGATCTGAACATGCGCCGTTTGAACCAGCATGACGGTGTACAGGACCTGTACCGTGGGTTTCTTTAAGTCTGTGTGCATTGTATCTTTTGATAACACCTGCATATCCTTTACCCTTACTTGTACCTGTTACATCAATCTTTTCACCTGCTTCAAATACATCAACCTTAACTTCATCACCAAGGTTCATATCGTTAGCATTGTCAAGTTTAAATTCTTTCAAATATCTTTTTGCAGCAACTCCTGCTTTTGCAAAATGTCCTGCTAAAGGTTTGTTAACCTTTCTTTCTTCGATATCTGAAAATCCGAGCTGAACTGCTTCGTAACCATCGTTATCCATTGTCTTCTTCTGAACAACAACGCATGGTCCGGCTTCAACTACTGTTACGGGAACAATTTTTCCCATTTCGTCAAAAAGCTGAGTCATGCCGAGCTTTTTGCCAAGTATTGCCTTTTTCATTTTTCTTTCCTCCTTTGGTTATTGGTTCGCTGGTATTGCGAACTTGACCTACTTCCGTCCGGTTAGATGACCTTGATTTCAACATTAATTCCGGCCGGTAAATCAAGTTTTCCTAAAGCCTCTGTTGTTTTTGGCTTAGGTGAGATTACATCAATAAGTCTTTTATGAGTTCTCATTTCAAACTGTTCTCTGGAATCTTTGTACTTATGAACCGCTCTCAAGATAGTGATAATTTCTTTCTTGGTAGGCAATGGAATAGGACCTGAAATTTCAGCGCCTGTTCTTTTCACAGTATCAACGATTCTTTCAGCTGACTGATCAACGAGTGCATGATCGTAACCCTTAATCTTGATTCTGATCTTCTGTGCTGCTGCCATAGCATTTCCTCCTTTTCTTAAATTTTGTTGCAACTTTGCCGGGTGTTTCTTGCATAAGCGCATAGTTATCCCACCAACATGCATACTGCAACTTCATTATAATACTACATAAATAAGGCTTTGTCAATAGTTTTTTCTAATTTTTTCAAAATTATTTTTTATTCTGTGATTGACCTTTTATTTTGTTTATGATAAAATTTTTTATGGTGAGATATATGAAAAAAACTGCAATTATTTATAACAGATTTCTAAATTCCAAATCATATTCTGATAATCTTAATATATATAAGGAAGGAATTAGTTCCTGTGGCATCGAAGTTTTGCTTGTTCCTTCAGACAGTTTACTTAGCCCAGATTTTAAACTGGAGTTTGATTGTTGTATATTTTTAGACAAAGATGTTATAGCTGCAAAACTTTTAGAATCGCTTGGCATATGCGTTTTAAACGGAAGTGAAAACATAAGTATTTGCGATGATAAAGCATTAACATACGCTACTCTTTATAATAAAGGTATAAATATGCCAAAAACTTATGTTTCAGCATTTAAGTTTAAAGAAGATTATCCCTACTTTTCCCAAATACCCCCATTCCCTTTTATATTAAAGGAGGCAAAAGGTTCATGGGGCGAACAGGTATACCTTATTTATAATAAGGAAGAATTTGATGAAAAACTCAAAGACTGCTTTGGCAAAAGATGTATTATTCAGGAATATTTAAAAGAGGGTAATTCAGACATTAGGGTTATTACGGTAGATAAAAAAGCAATACTTGCCATGAAAAGGACAAATGCGAACGATTTCAGAAGTAATGCTGAACAGGGTGGTAAATGTGAGTCTTTCCAATTAACTGATGAAGTAAAAGCGTTGGCAGAAAAAGTGTCTTTAACTCTTGGGATTGATTTTGCAGGGATTGATATTGTTGTAGAAAATGGTGTTCCCTACTTAATAGAAGTTAATTCTAATCCGTTTATTAATAAAATAACTGAAGTTACAAAAATAAATCCTGCCAAAAAAATTGGAGAATTGATAAAGGCTTTGTAAATAAAATACAGTTTGACATATATATCTAAATGGTTTACAATGATTTTACTACATTTTGAAAGGAAATTAATATGATTAATTCTGTACTTAAAAATCTTGAAAAGAATAATATCAAGGGTTATTATGCGAAAGACAAAAACGAGGCGTTGGAAATAGTAAAAACCCTTTTAGAGGATAATGAAACTTTAAGTATAGGTGGGTCTGTAACACTTGCAGAGTGCGGCATAACCGACTATTTAAGATGTGGTAAATTTAACTTTTTAGACAGAGCAAAAGAAGGTCTTTCTCCAGACGATATTCAGAAAATTTACAGAGATACATTTTTTGCGGACACTTATCTTTCAAGTGCCAACGCAATTACAAAAGACGGTTATATTTACGAGGTGGACGGTAACGGGAACAGAGTTTCTGCAATTTTATTTGGTCCAAAGCAGGTAATTTTGGTTGTTGGAAAAAATAAAATAGTAGAAAACTGTGAAGATGCAGTCTTAAGAGTTAAAAACACAGCCGCTCCCCAAAACGCAAACCGTTTAAGCTGTGAAACATACTGCAAGGCAAATGGTAAGTGTGTAAGTTTGTCAAAAGATGCTCCCGAAATTTGTGATGGCTGTAATTCGCTCCAAAGAATTTGTGCCGATTATGTATTTTTAGGAAGACAAAGGATTAAAGACAGAATTAAAGTTGTTTTAGTTGATGAAAATTTAGGTTATTAATATCATAGATTTATAATGGTGATTAAAAATGAAAGAACAAACATTTAAACACGAAAAGAGAAACGGCAAAAAGATTTTAATGATTTCTTTGTCGGTTTTACTTGGCGTTTTAATAATCTTATCTGTTATGTCATACTTTGCTTTAAGTTACAATGGTATATATAGAGGCGTAAGCTGTCTTGGGAATGACCTAGGTTATATGACCAAAGCTCAGGCAGAACAGGTTTTGGAAAAATCCTTAAAGAGTAATGATATGGGTGTTACGATAGAGGCTATGGGAAAAAGCCTTTACATAAACTTAAACGATTATGGTGAAGTTTCTGCAAAAATGACAGCAGAAAGTGCCTACCTTAAAGGAAGAGATAACCTTTTTACAAAATTTATTACATACTACACACCTTTTATCAAAAGAGATATTTTAGTCCAGGGTGAGTTTGATGAATTTTTGTTAAAACAGGCAATTATTAATTTCAACACCGCTCTGCCCACCCCCTATATTGAGGATACTTTTGAAATAAATGGTGATAAGCTCATCATTTATACAGGAAAAGGTGGAAACCACATTAATAAGGAAAATGCAATAGAAAAAATTATTGAGGCGGTAAGCAATAAAGAAAATCATATAAATATGGAAGTTTTAAACGATGAGTACAAAGGTGTTGATATAGATGGCATTTACAAATTAGTTTATGCTAAGGCTAAAGACGCAACAGCAAATGAAGAAACCGAAGAAATATTCCCGCATGTAACAGGCTATGATTTTGATTTGGAAAAGGCAAGGCAGACTGTTTTAAATGCAAAAGAAAATGAAATTTATGAAATAGACTTAATAGTTACAGAACCAAAAGTTACACTTGAAATGCTTGAAATTAAGTTTTTTAAAGACACTTTAGGAACTTTTTCAACTAATTATTCAACAGCCGATTTAAACAGAAGTTTAAATGTCGCACTTGCTGCATCAAAGATAAACAATAAAGTTATGCAACCCGGAGAAGTGTTTTCATACAACCAGACAGTTGGAAACAGAACCGCATCTGCAGGATTTAAAACTGCCCATGTCTATGTAGGTAATGAAGTTGTAGACGGTATTGGCGGTGGTATTTGTCAAGTATCTTCCACACTTTACAATGCAGTTATATATGCAAACTTAGGTATAGTTTCAAGAACAAATCATTCAATGCCTGTAGCCTACACTCCCCTTGGTCAGGATGCAACAGTTTCATGGGGCACGATTGATTTTAAGTTTAAAAACACATCAAATCATCCTATAAAAATTGAAGCTATAGCGGAGGGCGGTGTTTGCACAGTTACAATAAAAGGAAAGATTGACGAAGAATTTAAAGTTTCTGTATCAAACACAATAACCAAGGTTAAGCCTTTTGAGACTGAATATGTTGAAGATGAAACTTTACCAGAAGGAGAAGAAAAGGTAATTAAAAAAGGAGCCCAAGGGTATACCGTAAAAACTTACAGAACAGTTACGAAAGACGGTAAAGTGGTAAAAACCGAAACTCTTCCTGCAAGTAATTATGTTCCTGTAGCCGAAGTTGTTGCAAGAAACACACCTGAAGAAGAGCCTGAAGAGATTACAACCGATGAGCCTTTGGATGAGCCTTTAGAAGAAGATAATCCTTTGGAGGAAACTCCGGAGGAAACGGTAGTAGACAACCTTCAAGAAGTTTTACCTGAAGAAGAAACTCCTTTGGTAGAAACACCCGAAGAAAATCCTTTGCCTGAAGAAATTAAAACACAAGAACCTGAAACGGTTGTCCCCGAAGAAATAACAGAAGAATAAATATAACCCCTTACAGGATATCCTCTAAGGGGTTATTTATGTGTTTTATTAATTAAAGTCGCATTCTACCATGTAGTTTAAGTTTGATGGATCACATTCTACTGCTCTGTCAAAATATTCCTGTGATAATTTTTCATTACCGATATAACGATGAATAAATCCGAGCATATAGCTGTAATAACCTTCTCTTGCTGTTTTAGCATCATCACAGAATGACATAAAGAATGGTGTTGTTCCAAAGAAACCAGCATCTTCAGCGTGAAGGGCGAGGTTCCATTCTCTTAAATAGTCATTTATTAATGCTCTGCCCTCTAATTCGTTACCCATTCTGCTATGAGCTTTTGCTAAATAGAATGGAAGTTCTCTTAAATGCATCTCTGAGAAGTAGTCAATCTTAAGGCAAAGAATATGCTCATAAATTTTAACTGCTTCATCCGATCTTCCAAGTGCATCAAGACAAAGTGCCTGATAGTACTGATGTGGAACAAGTCTGCATTCGTTCCAGAGACCTGCACCCAAATTGTCAGGAAGAACCTGAGCTGTTTCAAAGTATTTAAGTGCTTCTTCGTATTTGCCTTCTTTAAAGAGTTTTCTACCTATGATGTGGTTTGCAATCATAAACTGTTCTGCATTAGCGTGTTCGCCGCCTTCACATGGAACAAAGTTGTGTGATGCCAAAAGCTCTAATGCTTTTTCTGGTTCATCATTCTGGTTGTATGCTCTTGCCCACTCTAAATAAATATCGTCTCTCACTTCTTTACCCACATTCTTTTCGATAAACTTAATTCTGTCTTTTGGATCTACACCAAGTTTACCCATTACGAATGCAGTTTCGTATACTAACTGCTGATTTTTTGGACTTAATTTAAGTGCTTTTTCAAGAAGCGGTAAAACTTCATCATATTTGCCAAAGTGGCTATAGTTAAGCGCTGCTAAGTTTCTGTATGGAATGTAGAACTTAGGATCTGCTTCAATAGCTTTTAGGAAAGCATCTCTTGCAAGAGAGTATTCATTCTTGTCATATTCAAGACAGCCATAGTAGTACCAAGCTTTTGCATCTTTATCGTTTGCTGCTATTGCATCAAGCAAAACTTTCTTTTCTTCAAGTCTGAATGGGAATGAGCTTAAAAGTTCTATCTTGGCTGCTTTGTCATACTGACCTAATACATAATATACCATTGGTGAAACATAAGATTTTGTTTCGATAAGACCTTCTAAGAGCTGTTTCGTTAAATCACATGCACCTGCATCACAAAGATTAAATGCAAGGTCTAAACAAGTCTGTGATGGGTCTGACTTAAGACCGTCATAGAAGTCTTCTTTTGTAATATCACCAATTACATATGATAAAAATCTTGCAAGGTGGTTAAGTGGGTCAGCATCTAAAATATCATAAAGTTTTGATGATGCCAATTCGTTGTTACCCAATCTTATATCTGCCAAAGCATTGTATGAAAGAGCAACAGGGTTCTGGCAGTTATACATCAAAGCATTTGTTGAATGTTCTGCCATTTTGTCATATTCTTTACGCTTACCGTCAATTGCGGCAATCTGTGTCATAGCAGCTGCATAAAAGTCCATATTCCAACTTGCTTTCCAGAAGTTGTCATACGCTAAATCAGTTTTACCCATTTTATTTAAGATAAGACCGATTTTGTAATATGCTTCGCCTGTTGGTGTTCTCTTGTTATAATGTGTTAATGCTCCCAAACCTTTGTTTGCATGTTCGAGCGCTCTTGAATATTCGCCTCTTCTGTAATAAAAGTCTGCAAGTGCAAGATGTGCAGGGTAATAGTCAGGGTCTCTTAAAACTGCTTCTTTCCAATATGAGTCAGGCAAAATTGCAGGGTCTCTGTACTGGAATACATGAACGCCTTCCATATAAAGTTCCTGTGCAGTCTGCACTTTTTTGAAGTTAGGCATATCTTTTGTTGTTTCAGGTACATTGTATACATCTTTAACTTCTTTTGTATAAGATGCGATTACTGTGCCTTTTGCGTCTGTAACTGTGATTGTATTACCAATTCCGTAATAGTCTTCTTCAATTACTGCTTGTTTACCAGGCATAAGGTTAACTTTTTCTTCCATTAACACACTGCCGTCTTTTGTAACTGTAACTGTTGCATCGCCGATTTCTTCTGTTGGCTGAATTGCAATTTTTTCTTCATTCCAGCAGATTGCAACTTTAAGGTTTGCATATTCAGGAATTCCAAGTTCACCGATTGGATACCAATACTGTGAAAAGTTTTTGGTTTCATATGCTTCAATCCATGCAAGATCAGGCTGATTGTCTGAATATGAACCTGCCATTAATTCTGCATATTCACCGTCTGTATCTGTTAATGCTTTTTCCCATGATTTTGAAAGCTGGTTGTATGCCCATGTGAACATCTTTTTACCAGGTGCTGTGTGATGATTTGATACATGAACAACACCGCATTTTTTACCGTGGTCATAACCACCGAAAAAGTCATATTTAGAATCAGCGCTAAAATATGATGTAGGCTGAATTGTATTTTTGTGCATTGATATATCTGTTGGACCGTCATATCTTATTCCGTTGAACACGCCTGTTGCGTTTGATGCTACAGGGAATGTTGTAACTGAACGCTTATAATGGAAGTTTACATAAGAAACATCGGGTGGATAGAAAATCTGGTACTGCTGATTTACGGGAACAGCAGCGTTTTCCCACCAAAGGAAAGATGTTTTAACAGGTGTTCTGTTGCAAAGCTTCATTCTGGTTTCGAAAATTGCAGAATCAGGTCTTAAGCAAACACCAACCATACCTTTCATTCTTTCGATTGGGTCGTGTTCTGAAAGCCATACGATAACGCTTCCGTCTTCTTCTTTTTCCATGTGCCAGTCAACAGGCATAAAGGTTGATGCTCTGTGATGGAATGGCCAGTTAAATTCTACACCGCCTGAAACCCATGAGCCTAAATCACCGATTAAGGCCGGTTTGATTACATGCTGTTTGTAGAAAAAGTCATAACCTGTTGTCTTATCATAAGCTGAATAAATTCTACCGCCGATTTCGGGAAGGATTTGTAATTTTATGTACTTGTTTTCAAGTGTAATAACTGTGTATTCTTTATCCTCTCTGTTTTTTCTGTCAACTTCTAATACTACATGGTTAGGATAAGGTCTTCCTGAAGTTCTCTGATGCACTCTGTTTTCGGCAAACATTGGCATTTCTTCTGCTTGTGGTTCTCTGTATGTTGCAATTGTGATTTTTGAAACCGATGCATTTACTTCACTCATTCTTATCATTCCTTTCGTTTTTATATTAATGTCATTTTATCAAAAGTTATTTTGGTTTACAATACAAATTTTAAAGTAAATTTTACTTATTTTTTCTCCTTATTCGTTGACAATAAATTGCCCGTATTATATAATATTGTTGGTGATTTATATGACTGTATATACCTTGATTGAAGAAAATTACAAAAACTCAATATGGTGCAGACAGACTTTATCCGGTATGCGCTACGCTGTTAAAAAGAAAAGATATGAATTAACCATTTTCGAAAGTAAGGAAGATGCTCTTTTAGCTCTTAAAGAAAATGATGCAAAAATTATTCTTTTACTTGGAACATCGCAAAAATTTATGCTTGATGCTTATGAATATTTTACCAAAGAAAATATTCATTGTGTATTTATAAGCTGTCAACCTGACAAGCTCTTAAAAAACACAAGTTCGGTTTTGATTGATCATAGCTTTGCGACTCATGCTTGTCTTACATATCTTGTAAGTTGCAAAAAAAATAAAACTGCATTATATGGCATTAACCCTGATTCTTTTGCAGATAATGTGAAAAAAGAATGCTTTGTTTCAGAAAAAAATGAAAAAGACATTTACTATAACGAGGGAAACCTTGAAAAATGCTTTAATCAGTTTTTTCCCAACATTAAAAATTACAATTCTGTAATTTGTGCAAATGATATTGCGGCCATTTCTCTTATTAAAAATCTTACCGAAAAAGGATTTAATGTACCAAAAGATATATTTGTAATAAGCTTTGGTAATACAGTTTTAGGTAAATACTTTGAGCCATCGGTTACATCTGTTACTCTTAATTTTGCAGACCTTGGAAATCAGGCAGTCTTGATTTACTCATATCTTACAAAAAGCGAAACAGAAGTAAACATCACCTTGAAAATCCCTTGCGAAATTACTGCAGGAAAAACAACTGATTTTATAAGCCCTGCAAAGTCAGGAAACAAAGCATTATCCAGCCCCCCAAAAACTGCTGATTTTTACGATGATGAAACGGTTTATAAAATCAACAATATCGAGTCTTTATTAAACGAATGCGAAGATATTGACTTTAAGATTTTATACCTGCTTTTAGAGGGGAAAAAATATGAAGAAATTTCGGCTGTGCTTTTTTCCTCAGAAAATACTGTTAAATACAGAATTAAAAGAATGATGAAATTTGTTCAGGCAGAAAGCAAAAATGAGTTTGTTGAAATTATATCTTCTTATATCGACAAAAACCGACTTATTTTTTAAAAATCTATTGACACTTTTTTTATAAAATGATATAAT
>JAZSNJ010000072.1:0-3637 GCA_045536355.1 Clostridia bacterium
TTAGACATAATACTCCCTAAACTTGACGGAATTTCAGTAATGGAGAGAAATTATTTGAGGACTCCTACATTTGTTGTGGTATCAGCAGCCGGTCAGGATAAGATGATTTCAAAAGCTATAAATGCAGGTGCAGAATATTACTTATTAAAACCAATTGAGCCTGATGTTATAATTGATAAATTATATAAGATAAAAACAAATGTAAATTTATCTGACAATTTAAGCAGTTTCGACAATGTTGCTTGTTTTAATGATTTGGAAACAAGAGTAACAAATATCATTCATGAAATAGGGGTTCCTGCCCATATAAAAGGATATCAGTATATAAGAGAAGCTATTATTATGACTGTTAAAAATATGGATATAATTAATTCAATTACTAAAGAACTTTATCCAACTGTTGCTAAAAGATATAATACTACGCCATCAAGAGTAGAAAGGGCAATAAGACATGCAATTGAAGTAGCATGGGACAGAGGTGATACAGATATTTTAAATGGTTTTTTTGGATACACTATTGCAAGTGGAAAAGGTAAACCGACAAACTCAGAATTCATTGCAATGATTGCAGACAGACTAAGACTCCAGCTTAAAGCAAGTTAAAAAAACAAGCCTATTAAGGCTTGTTTTTTTACTATATTAATCTTTCAATAATATAAATAATGCCGGGTGAAAAGTAATAAACATAAAGTAAGAGAGATATTGTAACCAGAATTTCAAATATCATAAAAATTAAAAACGCTCTTGAAAAATTTCTTATATTCAAATTAATTCCGCTCTTAAATGCTAAAACAATATAAGTAATTAAGTTAACTACAGGAATCAGATAAAGTAAAATTAACAAAAGATACTGATATGTTTTTATAGGTTTAATTAATTTGTCAGGTTTAAATGTGTTAAACGCTCTTTGTCTTACATTAAATGGTGTTCCACAGTTTTTACAAAAAACATCATTTTCTTTGTATTCGTTGTTACATACAGGACAGTTCATTAATATTCCTCCTTAATAATTGCGTGTGAATGTTTGTTGTTTTCGATTTCTATTACCCCGTAACTGTAAAACCTGTCTCTAGGCCTTGAAATGCTGCCCGGGTTTAATAAAGTTAAATTTCCAACTTTCTCAATATAACTTTTATGCGTATGTCCGAAAAGTGCATAATCACAATTTTCTTCCATAGCCTTATAGGTTATTGAATTTAAATTTCTTAAGTGTCCGTGAGTTAAAAAGATTTTAAGTCCAAATCTTTCAATTACAAGTTCTTTATCTTTAATCGAAAGGTCATTATTACCCGGAACTGATATAAATTCTAGCAATGGAAATTTCTTTTTAAGTTCTGTTGCATCAGAAAGCATATCTCCCAAATGAATTACAAGATCAGCAGGAATGTTATTTAAAATATCATTTGCTTTTTTAATATCACGGTGAGTATCGGAAAATATTATAATTCTTTTCAAGTAAATCACCATTTTAAGTTTAATCTATAGTATCTAATTTGTCAAGAAGTAACAATTATAGTAAAAAAACATAATATAAAGTAGGAGAACTCTCCTAAATATTTTGTCGGAGGTAATTAATAATGCTTAAAAAAAGATGCAATGAAGGTGTAGATACAAGCATTCTTTTCTTTATCCTTGTTTTTTTAATTCTTTTTTGTTGGTAAACATATTTAAATTTAAGGTGCCATACAATTTAATATGGCACCTTAAAGGAGGTTAATAATAACATGTTTGAAAAGGGAATTGATCCTGCTCTTGTTAACAAAATTAAGGATTTAGCAAAAAGTCCTGAAGGAGAAAAAATAAAGAGAATGTTTCAGGGAGTAAGTAAAGAAGAATTGTTAAATAAAATTAAAAAAGCAAACATAAATGAAACTGACTTTTTAAACTTTCTTGAAAATGCAGACAATGAAGATTTAAAAAACCGACTTGGTAAGATTGATTTATCCGATTTTAAGAGGTGATAAATATGGATAATAATATGATGGATTTATTATCAGGACTGATGAAAAACCCTGAAACGGTTTCTAAACTTAAAAATGTTATTGGTAATTTAAGTAATGAGTCATCTGAAGAACCTGATTATCCTCAAACTAGTACAACTGGTTCAAATGATTTGTCATTTATAAATGATTTAATAAATAGTAATGAACAGACTGCACAGCTAATGAATAAATTTAAAGATGCTTATAATGTTTATTCTTCAAACAACAGCCCCGAAATTAACTTGCTTACTGCTCTTACACCTTTTTTAAGCAGTAACAGACTTCAAAGTGCAGAAAAAATGAAAATGATTTTAAAAATCGGTAAAGCAACATCTGTCTTTGCCCGTAAGTGAGGCGAATTTTTATGGAAAGAAAAATAGTAAGACAATATGAGAATTTTGATACGGTAATTCCACAAATTGATGAATTTCCTATTTTAAATCAAATGGAAGAAATTAATAATACTCAAAGCCCAGAAGTCAAAACTATTAATTCAGTTTCAGATTTTAAAATTGATGACTTGATACTTATAGGTTTAATGGTAATTTTGCTTATGGAACAGGAAAAAAATATACCTGCACTAATTGCACTTGGTATATTATTTATATCAGACTACATAAATTAAATACAATATGCACAGAGTAAATTAATACTCTGTGTTTTTTATTGTAATATTATGTTGATATTAATATAAAATGATGTTATAATAAAATGATAGGTGGTGAGAAAATGGCTGATTTTAAGGTGGTGTCAGATTATAAACCCTCAGGCGACCAACCAAATGCAATAGAAAAACTTGCAGAAGGTATAAATGATGGTTTATGCGGACAAGTTTTATTGGGCGTTACAGGCTCAGGGAAAACTTATACTATAGCAAAAGTTATTGAAAAAGTAAATAAGCCAACATTAGTATTGGCACATAACAAGACGCTTGCTGCGCAGCTTTGCAGTGAATTTAAAGAATTCTTTCCTGATAATGCTGTTGAATTTTTTGTGTCTTATTATGACTATTATCAGCCTGAAGCATATATACCTCACACCGATACTTATATAGAAAAAGATGCATCTATAAATGATGAAATTGATAAATTAAGACATAGTGCTACTTCGTCTTTGTTTGAAAGAAAAGATGTTATAATTGTTGCATCAGTTTCTTGTATATATGGCCTTGGAGACCCTATTGATTATAACAATATGGTCATTTCATTAAGAAAAGGAATGACAAGAGACCGTGATGATGTTATTAAAAAACTTGTTGAAATGCAGTATGAAAGAAATGATATTGATTTTTCACGCGGCAAGTTCAGAGTTCGCGGTGATGTTGTTGAAGTTTTTCCGTCAAATTCAAACGAAAACACATTAAGAATTGAATTTTTTGGTGATGAGGTTGACAGAATAACTGAACTTAACGGTTTAACAGGTGAAATTAAGGGTGAAAGAAATCATATTGTCATTTTCCCGAATTCTCACTATGTAACGACAAAAGAAAAAATGAACTCAGCCATTGCAGATATACTCGACGAAATGGAAGAAAGGGTTAAATATTTTAAAGAGAATGAGAAGCCCTTGGAGGCTTTCAGAATTGAACAAAGGACCAAATATGATGTGGAAATGATGCAGGAGACAGGTTTTTGTCAGGGAATTGAAAACTATTC
>JAZSNJ010000084.1:0-15900 GCA_045536355.1 Clostridia bacterium
TGCAGATATTATAGCAATGCGCCACCCAAAAGAGGGAGCGCCCTTTGTTGCATCGCAAAGTGCAACCATTCCTATAATAAATGCAGGGGACGGTGGGCACAACCACCCGACACAAACTTTAACTGACCTTTTAACAATTCAAAGGGAACAAAAAAGGCTTTCTGGCTTTACAATCGGCTTTTGCGGGGATTTAAAATTCGGCAGAACCGTGCACTCACTCATAAATGCACTCTCAAGATATGAAGACATTAATATAGTATTAATTTCGCCCGAGGAATTAAAACTTCCAAGCTATATCAAAAAAGATGTTTTGGATAAAAACAATATCCCGTACACACAAACAGAGAGCTTGGAAGATGCAATCCCAAACCTTGATATTTTATATATGACAAGAATTCAAAGAGAACGCTTTTCGAGTGAAGAGGAATATTTAAGATTAAAAGACAGTTATATTTTAACTGTAGAAAAGCTTGAAAATGCCAAAAAGGATTTAAGCATACTACACCCTCTACCAAGGGTAAATGAAATTTCTGTTTTGGTTGATAAAGATGAAAGAGCTTGTTACTTTAAACAGGTATTAAACGGTAAATATATAAGAATGGCTTTAATATTAAAGCTTTTAAAAGAGGCAGAGGAGAATAAAGAAAACTTAAGCCTTTTAAAAGAAACCGATTTTATTGAAAACAATTTTGTTTGTCAGAATTCAAGGTGTATAACCTCAACCGAGCAGGAACTTCCACACAGATTTAAATTAACAGATAAGGAAAGAGGCGTTTACAGATGCATTTACTGCGAATCAAAAACATTCATAAAATAACAACAAAAGAAATAGTAATATCTGCTCTTTTGGCGGCAATTACCTGCGCCGCAACACTATTGATAAAGATACCTACCCCTGTAAAGGGATACATAAATTTAGGTGATGCTGTTGTTTTAATTTCAGGAGCATTTTTAGGACCTGTCCCAGCCTTTTTATCTGCAGGTATCGGCTCAATGATTGCAGATATAATTTCAGGCTATGCAGTATATGCCCCAATAACCTTTTTAATAAAAGGAATAATGGCTTTAATTGTATTCTTTGGATTTAAAACAAAAGTATTTAAACCATTGTTTTTAATTCTTGCAGAAGTTTTTATGGTTTTAGGCTACTTTTTGTTTGAGGGCATATTATACGGATTTACTTTATCGGCATTAAATATACCTTTAAATTCTGTTCAGGGAGTTGTTGGTTCTGTCTTAGGATTTTTGCTTATCAGAATATTTAAAAAACATAAAATATTTTTAAATATAAAGGGTGAATAAAATGAAATATACATCGGATGAAAAAAGATATGAAAATATGCTTTATAGTTACTGCGGGAATACAGGGCTTAAACTTCCTAAACTTTCGTTAGGACTTTGGCATAATTTTAATAAAACCGATAATTATAAAAATATGGTAAAAATGATAAAAACTGCATTTGACTGTGGTATTACTCATTTTGACATTGCCAACAATTATGGAAGACCATACCCGGGTTCTGCAGAAACAAATTTTGGCAAGATTTTAAAAAAAGAATTAAAAGGCTATAGAAATGAAATGGTAATTTCCACAAAGGCAGGGTATTATATGTGGCCCGGTCCTTATGGAGATTTCGGAAGCAGAAAATATTTAATTTCTAGTTTAGATGACAGTCTTAAAAGACTGGGCCTCCAATATGTTGATATTTTTTATCATCACAGAATGGATAAAAACACCCCGCTTGAAGAAACAATGGGTGCACTTTCAGACATAGTAAAAAGCGGAAAAGCGCTTTATGTTGGCCTTTCAAACTATGATGCCAAAACACTCGATAAAGCTTGTAAGATATTAAAAGAGCAGGGCATAACACCTATTATACATCAGGTTCGTGCGTCTATGCTTGACCGTCATATAATAGAAGACGGTTCACTTGAAACAACCCATAAAAACCAAATGGGGTCTATAATATATTCTCCGCTTGAACAGGGAATATTGTCAGACAAATACTTAAAAGGCATACCAAAAAATTCCCGTGCAGCAAAACCTGAAACATTTTTAACACCTGACGGAATAACAAAAGAGCTTTTGGATAAGGTAACTAAATTAAATGACCTTGCAAAAGAAAGAAAACAAACCCTTTCGCAAATGGCGATAAGCTATCTTTTAGGTGCTGTGGGTGTTACAAGCGTGTTAATCGGTGCAAGTAGCGCAGAGCAGATTAAAGAAAATGCAAAATCGGTATTTAATACTAAGTTTAATGCAGATGAAATCACAAAAATTGATGAAATAATAAAGCCGACCTAAAAGTCGGCTTTAATTTTATTATTGTAAAACTCAAAAAAATCTTATATAATATACATAAAGGAAGTGTGTTATATGAAGTCGGACAAAAAGATATTACTTGCATTTTTATTAAATTTAATGTTTTGTATAATTGAATTTATATGGGGAGGTTTTACAAGAAGTATTGCAATAATGTCAGATGCAGTGCATGATTTAGGGGACAGTGTAAGTATAGGTCTTTCATATTTTCTGGAAAGAGTAAGTAAAAAAGAGCCTGACAGTATACACACCTACGGGTATCTGCGCTATTCGGTTTTAGGGAGCTTGATTACATCTGTAATTTTAATATCAGGTTCGGTTTTAGTTATATACGGAGGCATACAAAGACTTTTAAACCCCGTTTTAATAAATTATGACGGAATGATTATTTTAGCCATATTTGGAGCTTTAATAAACTTTTTAGCATCATATTTTACACATGGCGGACACTCGTTAAACCAAAGGGCAGTAAGTCTTCACATGCTTGAAGATGTTTTGGGCTGGGTAGTTGTTTTAATTGGTGCTGTTGTTATGAAATTTACTGACATTTCGTATATAGATGCTATTTTGTCAATAGGGGTTTCAATATTTATATTAATTAACGCTCTTAAGAACTTAAATGATATAGGGGACATATTCTTTGAAAAAACACCTAAAGGCGTGGATATAAAGGAGCTGAAAGAACATCTTTTGAGCATTGATAATGTTATAGATGTTCATCACTTCCATATAAGAAGCGTTGATGGATTTAACAATATTGCAACAATGCATATAATAACTGACAAAGATTTTTCACTTATCAAAAAGAAAGTTAAGGAAGAATTAAGAGAGCACGGAATAAATCACACAACAATAGAACTTGAAAATTCAGACGAAGAATGTGATGATAAAAATTGCAGTTCATTTGGTGAAAAACACCATCATCATCACCACCACTAGATTAGGAGAAACAAATGAACGAAAAAAGGCTTAAAAGATGTTGCTTTACAGGGCATCGCCCCGAAAAACTTAATATGCCCGAGCAGGAAGTAAAACAAAGATTGAAAAAAGCTATAGAATGTGCAATAGATAATGGCTTTACAACCTTTATTTCAGGCATGGCACGGGGTGTTGATATGTGGGCAGCAGAAATTGTGCTTACAAAAAAAGCGTTAAATAATGATATAAAGCTAATTGCAGCATCTCCGTTTCCCGGTTTTGAAAAATCATGGGATTTATCAGAAAGACAAAGATACAATTATATTTTAGAAAAGGCAGATTATGTTAAATTTGTATGTGATAAATATTCTAAAATCTGCTTTCACATAAGAAATAAGTTTATGGTTGACCACTCAAAAAGAGTAATAGCATTTTTCAATGGCGAAAAAGGCGGGACAAAAAACACGGTAGAATATGCAAAAAAACAAAATGTAGAGGTTATAAACATAGTTTAAAAATCATAAAATACTTTAGGTGATTTTATGGTGTTTAGAATAAAAGTTTTTAATCTTTGGGTTATAGGTATATGTCTTGCTTTGCTTTTGGGGATTATGATTTACTTAGGGCTTAAGACAGAAACTGTTAAAAATCTTCCAGTATCCGAAAAGGTTTTGGTTTTAGATGCAGGGCACGGAGGAATGGATGGCGGAGCCAATTTAAAAGACGGAACAATGGAAAAAAACATTAATCTTTCCATTACTAAATACTTAAAAGAGTATTTAGAGCAAAGCGGAGCAAAAGTTATAATGACAAGGGAAAAAGATATTTCTCTTCACGAAAATATTACCGATACCATAAAAAACAAAAAAAGAGCAGATCTTTTAAAAAGGCGTGAAATTGCAAACACATCGGGCGCAGATGCCTTTATAAGTATACATATCAATTACTTCGAGCAGGAAAAGTATAAAGGGGCGCAGGTTTTTTACGAAACCAAAAATTCACAAAGCATAGACCTTGCAAAAAGCATACAAGACAGTATGGTTAACCTTTTGGACAAAAACAATAAAAGGACAATTGCCAAAATAGCAGATAACAAGATTTTATATAATGACCTTAAAATCCCGTCAGTTTTAGTTGAGTGCGGTTTTTTATCAAACAATGATGAGGCAAAGCTTTTAAAAACAAAAGAGTATCAACAAAAAGTTGCATACAGCATATATTTAGGAATAATGGATTACTTTACAAAATAAGAGGATGTAAAAAAAGTCCAGAACACAAAAATACAGAAAAAATTTTCAATTTACAATTGGCAATTATGTATAGGGGAATGTTTTCGAAGAAATTACCTTTACAAACAATTGTCCATTGTCAATTCTCAATTATCAATTAAAAAAGAGGGCAGATTTACTGCTCTTTTTTTTGCACTAAAAAATATGAAAGAAAAAATTCCCAATGTAATTTTTTGCCAATAAATATATAAAAATGATTGAGTTTATGCGGTTTTGCAATTCTTTAGCACAATAATATTTTTTTTAGCACGATATAAAACAATGATGCCTTAATTTGTTGATAGGTTAAAAAATGTATGATAATCTGTTTAATGAGGTAGTATAAGTTAGAGAAGTTGTCTTTAAAAACGGATTTTTTGTTTATAAACATTTAGAGTAGCACTAAACAACGAATTTTAGAACAATTTCCAACTAAAATTTAAAATTTCTTGCAAAAACCTATTGTTATGGGTAATAATTTTTGTAAGAGGATGTGATGATTTTGCTTAAAATAAACGCGAAGTCTTTGCCTATGGTTACATCAATAGGCAGGTACAAACAGAGTAAAATGTGGAAAAGCAATGTAAGAGTTAACGAGCGAAATGTTATAATACTTATTATTGACGGCTCTGCAATATTTGAGCTTAGTGGGCAAAAGCAAATTTTAAAAAGAGGCGATATTGTAACTATTGTTGCCAAGGAGAGGTATGATTTTTACACATCACATGGCGTTGAATATCTCTTTGTTAACTTTGATGCTGATGCTGAAAGGAATTTCAGCTTAACAGAAAAAGATGTTTTAGTGGCAAAGCAGCACGAATATGCAGACACTAACCTTGAAAAATTCAGGCTTTTGAAAACCGACTATAACATTTATCTTCCCGACCATTTTAGTTTAAATGGAAATTGCGATGAAGTTTTAAATGATTTTATGCGATGCTTTAACTTAAAAAATATAAGACTTATCAACAACAGGCTGAGAATGGACTGTAAATTCTGCGAGGCTTTGATGAAAATATCCAATATATGTTTTGGCGTAACGAGCGAAAAGGGAAGCGCTCCGCCGATATATATTGAAATTATGAGATATATTGAACAAAACTTTACAAAGCCTATAACGCTTTCCGACCTTGCTAAAAGATTTAAAATTTCTAAAACATATATTTTGACTTTATTTAAAAAGAACCAGGATATGACTGTAACGCAGTACATTAATTACAGAAAATTAACTTATGCACAGGAGCTTTTAATCGAAACAACAATGAATGTGAGCGAAATAGCAGATTATTTAGGATTTCAGAGTGTAAATTATTTTTGCAGACTTTTTAAAAAGAACTTTAAGATGACACCTACAGAATATGCTTCCAGAAGAATGAGGAATTAACTTTTCCTTTTAAATACTTACCGTTTTACAGGAAAATAAAAATTCCTTTAAAATATAAAAAAATTAAAATATAAATTATTTGAAAAAGGGTGATAAAAAAATGAAAAAACTATTATCATTAACTCTTAGCTTGATTATGGTGGTTTCCATGATTACAGCTATTCCTACAGTTTCGGCAGCAAATTCAAATTTTTCTCTTATTGATACATTTGAATCGGCTGACCAGCTGAACAACTACTTTACTGACAAAGGAAGTACAACTGTAGTTCCGGAAACAAAGGCGTTTATTACTGATAACCCTTCAAAAACCGGAATTAACACATCAGACAAGGTGTTAAAAGTGCTTTCCGGTGCAAACTTCTTCAGACATATTGCCCAGGAACAACAGACAGAAAATGAAAAAATAATTATTTTAAACGAATTAAAGGAAACCTTTGAAAATACTGATAACTGGGAGTTAAGTTCATCAAAGGATGTAAATGTTAAAGATGGTATTTTGCACATAAACTCTAAAAGCTATTTTAAATTATCAGACTGTACAACAGGTGAAAAAACCTTGAAAAATTATACAGTTAAATTTGATTTTAAAGCGGACGGAGACTATTTTGGTACATATTTAAGATACAAAGATGAAAAAACTCATTATCTTTTACAGTTTTATTTAAAATCAGGCAAGGTAATTTTACTTAAAAAAGTAAACAACAGTTTTTACAGCGATGTAAGCAGTTCTAAAAGCATTACTTTTGATGAAAATAAAACCTATAATGTAGAGATTACTTTGAATGAAGATAAATTCACCGTGTTAATTAATGGCAGTAAGGTTTTGGAAACAACAGATTCTTCCATACCTTTTGGGAAAACAGGATTTAAAGCACTTAACGCCAAAGCCCAGGTAAGTAACTTTACTGTTACTGAATTCGGGAGTGCGACAGTTCAGGAAATGGTGGAAGTAACAGGAAGACTTGTAGATTTCGGCGCTCTTGAAACATTTAATGAAATCCCGGCAGATATTACTACCAAAGAAAGGTATAAGATTTTAAAAGCAGAACTTCCTGATGAAATGCCGATGATTGAACCTTTTACACCATGGGGCGAAGTTGAAATCTTTGTTTCACCTAAAGGTAATGATAAAAACGAAGGTACAATATCAAAACCTCTTAAAACCATTTCAAAAGCAATAGAAAAGGCAAAGAATAACTTAAACAAAGGAGTAACAATTTATTTAAGAGAAGGTATTTATGACCAGAGCATAGGCTTAGAGCTTTCAAATATTAAAGCAACAGCTAAAAATCCACTTTTCATTTCAGCTTATAACGGTGAAAAAGTTTCAATCGCAGGTGGTGCATCAGCATCAAGCTCACTTGCTCATAAATTAACCGATAATTCAGTTTTAAATAGACTTGATGTTTCGGTAAGAGAAAAGGTTTACGAAATAGATTTAAAAGAAGCGGGATTTACCAAGATTCCTGATATCCAGACAGGCGGAGTAAACGCATCTGCAAAAACAGGTGTATCACTTTCGGTTAACGGAAAAAATATGACTCTCGCAAGATACCCCAACATTGGGAATTTAGGCATTGAAAAGGTTATAGATACAGGCTCTATTACAAAGGTTGAGGGTAACGCAACTTTTGTAGGTGATACTGAAGAGCGCGGTTTTGAAATAGGCCTTATAAATGACTTAACCCCTCTTTCCTGGAAAGATGACGGAGATATCTGGATTTCGGGAGGTCTTTTCTGGGAATGGAACCAGTGTGCTTACAATGTAAGAATTAATAAAGACAAAAAATCAATTGACTCTAAAGGCATACCCGTCTCAGGCGGCTTTGGTATAAGAAAACAGACAGGTGTTAATGGAACATATTACTTTTTTAATGTGTTGGAAGCTATGGATATGCCGGGAGAATATTATATTGACAGGGATAATTTAAAACTCTACTTTATTCCTATAGCTCCTATAAATAAAGATACGAACATTATCTTTTCAACGAACAGTTCAAGCGTTGTTCAGGTAACAAACTGTTCGGATATAATATTTAATGGCATCAGCTTTGAATCAGGCGGCGGAAATGGTATTAATGTGTATGATTCGACAGAAGTTATCATTCAAAACTGTACCGTGAAAAACTTTACAGGAAGAGGCGTTGACTTCGTAAGAAACTACCGCTCAGGTGTAATAAATACAATATTTATGGATGTTATAAATACACAGTTCTATTCAAGTGTATCAAATGACAACAAAGACTATATTCCGGCAAACAACTTCTTCCAGAATAATATTGTAATAGGACATTCAAATCAGGCACTTTCAGCACTCATAGCACTCCAGGGAATAGGAAATGTAGTTTCTCACAACTATTTTACAGATGCTTATGCTTCTGCTGTTGGTATGAATACTTCCCAGGAAACAGTTTATGAGTATAACGAAGTGGTAAATCCAATGAGATATCAGCATGACTCGGGTGCATTTTACGCAGGCGGATGGCAGTTTGGTAAATATAATCATTTAAGATACAATTATGTTCACGATATTGTGCCGGGCGCTGGTTCAGGGGATACTTCCTGCTTCTACTTTGACTCACAGCAGAGTATGTCGCTTGTGTACGGAAATGTAATGTATAATATGGCATCGGGTATTTATTCTCACACAGGCAAAGCCAATACAGGTGTTAACAACCTTATTATTAACGGAAGCAACAAAGGTAATCCTATAAGAATATCAGGCAACTACTTTAACCAGGGCTTTAAGATGTCAAGTCAGGTGAAACTTCCGGCTGATTCTACTGCATTTACATATCAGCCTGAAATATTTAAAAAGAGATTACCATACCATGTAAATTATATAAAAGATATAGTTGACCTTATCAATGTATATCATAAGGACGGTTATGTAAGAGGCGAACAGGAAGATAACCTTATGGCAGCAACCGACCACTATTACGAAAATAACATTATATTAAATTGCAAAGGTGCAAATTTAATTCCTGAATCTTCGGTAAGCACTATGGAATATATAAACAACCTTGAACTTAAAGAAAATCCGGGAATTGTTGATATTGAAAACAGAAACTTTAACATAAAAGAAGACAGTTACTTGTTTACACAGTTAGATGGATTTGAAGCTCCTCCTTTTGATAAGATGGGACTTACCGAAAATGACAAATATAAAATAGGAGATTTTGGCGGACTTGAAGCTGTACTTCCTATTGACGGCGGAAAGAATCAACCAAACTTTGACGATGTAACATTTATCTGGAATTATGCACCACTTGCAAATCATTACAGACTGGAAATTGCAACTGACAAAGAATTTAAAAATAAAGTAGTAGATGAAATAGTTTACTTTGAAAACTCAAGTCACGACTTAAAAGGTGAAGAGGTTACATATTACTGGAGAGTAACAGCATATACAACAGGTAAATCAATCGACCAGACTCCTTATGTTTCGCCTGTATATTCATTCACAACTATGACTAAAGAGGCAATGAATGCTCAGTTCCCGCCAAATGTGGAACAAATGCAGGAAGCTGTTGACACAATGAAGAAATTCTTATTAACAGTTGATGATGAAAAATACGATGCCGGAACAAAAGCAGAGGCAATGGCAAAACTTTCAGAATTTGAAAATCGTATTCCGGAAATTGAAAATCAGAATGAAGCAGAACTCTTTATAGAAGAAATAAAACAGCTTGAGCTTTGGGTTGGCAACAGAATTAAATACTGTTATGATACAATTTCAAACAATGTTGATGACTGGACAGTAAACGGTGCTGTGTTAAGACAGGACGGAAACGATCTTGTAATTTCAAAAAGCGAGGATACAGGCACAGGCTGGGTATTATATGATAAGCCAACCACAAAGAGAAAGATTTACAAATTCAAGATGATGATTGACGGCGACTGGAAAGCTTGGTGGGGTATAACACCTATTTTCGATCCGTTATATGTTTTAAGATACTGGAGAGTATTTAACGAAAAACATTATATTGAATATCAAAAAACAGGACATGGAATTCAGACTACTGAACAAAATATAAACGACGAATTTTTCAGTGCTGGTAAGTGGTATGATGTTGAAATCGGGGATATATACACCGATGAAGGTGTTTGGATTTACTTAAAACTTGATGATAATGTAATTTTCAGTGAATTTGACACCGAGGGTATTTTAAATTCACCTGGCGGAATTCAGTTCCTTGTTAATTCAGAGAACGGACCATTAAGACTAAGATCTGTAAATGTTGAAGGCTTAACACCACCTGAAATTCCTGAATTTCCAAAAAAATAATATGACCTGAGGAAGGGCAGGGCTAAAGTCCCTGCTCTGTCTCAGTGATAAATATGGAGATGCACTATGATTTCACTACACACAGAAAATCTTAATTTACAACTTGAAAATAATAAAATTAAGTGGACTTCCGACAATACTGTTTTACAGTCTGCATTAAATTCTGATATTTTCAGAATGGTTTTAGATGATGGTAAAACAAGGGAAATTACTGTCTTTGGTAAAGAGCAGGAAATTGAAAGTGTTACAAAAACGCAAAACGGTTTTGACATTTTCTATAATAAAATCAAGGCAGAAGACGGAAGAACATTTAATATTAAGTATACAATTCATATTGAAAAATCGGGTAGCGGATTTGATTTTACTTCTGAAGTTACAAACAATGACGATATAAGAGTTAATGAAATTCAGGTGCCTTTTGTTGAACTTAACAAAATAGCAGATAATAACAGAGAAAATGATATACTTTATATGCCCGAAGGATTGGGCAAAAAAATAGCAAATCCGTGGGAAACTGTGCAAAGGGATTTCCATACAGAATATATTGCAGCAGACTATAATGAAATTTGGTATGCTTTATCTTATCCTTTCCCTGCAAGTATGGGTTGGTTTGGCGTAGAATCAAACGGATATTTTATGTATCTGGGAAAACAGGATACAGGCTTTAAAACCTGCAGTCTTAATTTAGGCACCGGGGCAAGAGAAGAAGAAATCCCAAGACTGGTTTTAACAATTTCAAACTATCCTGCCATATTAAAAGGTGAAACTATAACCACAGGACTTACCCATTTAGAGCTTTTTAAAGGCGGATATGAAAAAGGTTCAGAATTTTACTCTGAGTGGGCAAAGAAAACCTGGTATAAGCCACTTTTAAAGCCAACATGGGTAAAAGAACTTACAGGCTGGCAGAGAATTATAATGAAGCACCAGTATGGCGAAATCTTTTTTAAGTATAAAGATTTGGTCGATTTATATAAACAAGGTGAAAAATACGGAATAAAAATGCTGCTGGTTTTCGGCTGGTGGAAGGGCGGCTTTGACAATGGATATCCTGCTTATGAGCCAGACCCTCTGTTAGGCGGAGAAGAGGAACTTAAAAAAGCCATTAAGGAAATTCAGGACCTTGGTGGGTATGTTGCTCTTTACGGTCAGGGAGTTTTGCTTGATGTAAACACCGACTATTATAAAGAAACGGGCCACAAAATCTCCAGAAAAAATATTGAGGGTATTGAATACAGAGAAGCCTATCAGTTCTCCAACAACGGAACAATGTTAAAGCTTTTCGGCTATAAAACCTTTGCATCTGCCTGTCAGGCAACAGATGAGTGGAAAAATAAGCTGGTTGAGGTGGGTAAAAATCACTTCTCGTACGAACCTGATTCAATCTTTTTTGATCAGGTTGCAGGGCATATTCCAAAGCTTTGTTTTGACAATACCCATAAACATAAAAACAGAGTAGACGATGAATCTGTTTTCAGATGCGAAAACTTAAAGGAAATAGTAAATCTTTGCGGTGAAAATCAGGCGTTTGGTTCCGAGAATACAGTTGACACATTTTGTCCGTATATTCATTATCATCACGGACATATGTCAGGAACATGGTATTCAAAAAATGCCTTTCCACAAATGTTTAAGATAACATTCCCTGATGAAATAAGTTCAAACAGACTTTTACACGATGAAAGAAAAGACTACATGCAGCAGCTTAACTATGCTTTTACATACGGACTTATATTTGATATATCAATTTACAGGGGAAGAGTTGTAGGACTTGAAAAATGCCCGAACTATGGTGAATATGTTAAAATGCTCATTGATAAAAAAGAACAGTATAAGGATTTCTTCTATTATGGTAAAATGGTAAAAGGTGATAATTTATCACTTCCAGAGGGAGTTGTTTCACAAGCTTATAAAAACCAAAAAGGCGAAACACTTATATGCTTATGGAACAATACCGAAGAAGAAAAAACCTTTGAAATTTTTGGAAAAAAAGTTAATATGCCAAAACAAAGCATTGATTTAGTTAAAGAAAAATAAGGAGTGGATGATAATGAAAAGCAAATTTTTATTGATTACAGCTATACTTATTCTTTCATTATGTTTTTCGATTTCAGCTTTTGCTGATGCAAAAATACATTCTGAAACAAAAAACATAGTTGTATCGGGAACAGCTGAAAATGTTACCTCAAATTATGTAAGCGTTTGCTTAAAAATTAATGGCAGTGTTGAACATTTGGGACAGGCAAATATAAATTCTGATAAAACTTATAAGTATAAATTTAAAACTTCAGCAGAGCTTGAAAACTACGAGCTTACAGTTAATGCCGGGGGAACGGTTTTAACGGATGTAACTGTTACAAGCACAGAGGAAAAATTATTTTCAATTGACCTTGATTTAAAATCGGCAAACACATCTCAGGTGGACAGAAATAATATGTATGTCGAATTTGATATGGATAATACTTTTGGTGATGCGGGGGAATGCACTCTTATTTTGGCATTTTATGATGAAGAGGAGCTTTATCTCATGGGGCAAAAGATTATTGAAAACTTCAAATATGGTTATGACGGCAAACAGGCTAAAATAGGTTTTGTTGTGCCAAAAAATGTTAAGAAAATCAAAGCATTTGCATGGCAGAACATAACAACACTTATGCCACTTACCAAAAATGCAACCCTACACAATCAGGGTTTCCAGGACGGTCAGATTGTGTCATTAATCGGTACTAGTGTTGATGCAGGTGTAGGAACCGATTTTATTCATTTTGCATATTTAGAGTATCTTTATAAAACAAAGTTTCTAAATACAAGACCTGATTTGTTATTCCAGAATAACGGTATTGCAGGTGACGGATTTGTGGGTGCAAAAGCGAGACTTGATTGGGATATATTTACCGAAAGCGAACTTAAAAAAGCAAATCCAAGTCCATTTGCAGTAGGAAACACCTTGCAAAAAGACCCAAACACAGTAGTAATATTAATGGGTATTAACGATACTGTGGGTTTTGCAACCAACGGATTTACAGATAGCGCAAAGCAGAATGTTGAAACTGCTGCAACAAACTGCGAAATTTTAATTGATGAACTTAGAAACAAAGGTATAGAGAATATTACTCTTGCTTCAACTACTGTTGTAAGAGAAGCATCTAATACAGGAGATGTTGAAGGCTACCAGCAGACGCTTCAATATTTGGAAGACAAATTAAAAGAACTTGCAGCTGAAAAAGGAATAAAATTTGTTCCTACTTATTCTGAAGTAGATAATTATCTGAAAAAGGACGAAAGCATAGTTGTTGCAACCGAGACTGATGGTATTCATGTTAATGCAAATGCACATATTCTTATGGCATACACCTTTGCAAAACATCAGGAGTTGGCAGGCGATATAGCTTCTGTTGAAATCAATGGTAATAATGTAGAAGTTGTAAATGCTGAAGTTACAGGTTTTTCGAATACAGGCAGCCAGATTTCATATACATATACACCTCAGTCACTTCCTTTGGCTACAGATACATATTATTTAAATGCTGAAAAGGTTACAACCATTGAAGAAGATTTTAATACCGAACTTATAAAAGTTATGAATTTAGCAAGCGGCAAATATGAGGTTTCGCTTGACGGAGAAAGCATAGGTATATTTACAGCTGATCAGCTTGCAAAGGGTATTAATATTGCGAAGTCTGATAAAAACCCAAATCAGGTAATATCTCAGGAGCTTTATAACATTTATAAAGAATTAAGCCAAAGAATTAAAGGAATAAGATGCATTCCTGCCAACCTTTCAATCTACGGAAGACAGCTTGCTTCATTTAGTGACGGTGTTGATTTATTGGCAGGTAGATATAAGGATGAAAATGGACAGATTGTTCCAATCTCAAGCACTAAGTTTGAATACTCAGATTATGTTGAGGATGTTCATAATTTAAGAGCTCAGGCAACCCAAAAAGCAGTTCCTGAAACATATCAGGTTCAGATTATAAGACAATAACATTGTTATAAAAGATATTTTAAACTTCCCCTTTTCTAATTATATTTTTAAAATATCTTTAAAAAAAGCCACGCAAAAATGCGTGGCTTTTAATTTTAGTTCTTTTTTATTTTGTTATAATTACTGTTTCGGTTTCGTCATTCCAGTCAACTTTGCAGGAAAATGCTTCTGCAAAAGCTCTTGTAGGAATAAGTGTTCTTCCGCCAACTTCAAGTGCAGGAACATCTATTACTTTTTCTTCACCATTAATATAAATTGTTGAAGAACCGATCTGCATAACAATAACCGTGTTGTTCATAACTGCAAGGACTGTTTCTGTTTCTTCGTCATAAGCAAGTGTTGCACCTAAGCTTTCAGCAATTTTTCTTACAGGAACCAAAACCCTGTCATCTTTCATTAACGGTTTTTGGTCAAACTCAATGTTTTTACCATTTAAGGTAACTTTAATGTCGTTATATTCTTTCGCAAAAACTAAAGATGAAACCGATAAAACCAAACACACACATAAAACTAAACAAATAATCTTTTTCATATAAATACCCTCCACTTTATTAATAAGCTTTACCCCAGTAAAGCATATGTTTTGCCTCTTTACCGCAACATACACATTTGTCAGAAATTGTTTCCTGTTGCATTGGAATACATCTTGAAGTTGCGCCTGTTAATTCCTTAACCTTAATTTCGCACTCTTCATCACCGCACCACATAGCTTTTATAAAACCTGGTGTTTCATCAAGCTGAGCTTTAAATTCGTCTATATTGGTTGCAGTAAATGTTCTTTCATCACGGTGTTTTTTAGCTTTTTCAAACATTGCGTTTTGAATTTCTTCCAAAAGCACAGGAACCTTTTGTTTAACTTCGTCTAATGAAACGGTTATCTTTTCACCATTATCTCTTCTTGCTAAAACACATTTTCCTGCTTCAATATCTTTAGGACCTATTTCAAGTCTTAAAGGAATACCGCGCATTTCCTGGTCGCTGAATTTAAATCCGGGTGATTTGTCAGAGTCATCAACCTTAACTCTTACAGTATCTTTTAGCATTTCATAAAGTTCGTTTGCTTTATCTAAAACGCCTTCTTTATGTTGCGCAATAGGAATAATCTGTAGCTGAATCGGTGCAATTCTTGGCGGAAGAACCAAACCGTTATCATCACCGTGCACCATAATAATAGCACCAATTAATCTTGTGGTTAAACCCCATGATGTCTGGTGAACATATTTTAACTGGTTATCCTTATCAGCAAACTGTATATCAAATGCTTTTGCAAAACCGTCACCAAAGTTATGTGAAGTTCCTGCCTGAAGTGCAAAACCGCTGTGCATAAGACTTTCTATTGTATAAGTAGCAGTTGCACCTGCAAATTTTTCTTTATCGGTTTTTCTGCCCTTTATAACAGGCATAGCCAAATAGTCTTCACAAAATGATGCGTAAATATCATGCATCTTGATTGTTTCTTCCTGTGCCTCTTGTGCACTTGCATGTGCAGTATGTCCTTCCTGCCACAAAAATTCCAATGTTCTTAAAAACGGTCTTGTAGTTTTTTCCCATCTTACAACAGAGCACCACTGATTGTATTTTTTAGGCAAATCTCTGTATGAATGAATAATGTCTTTATAATGGTCGCAAAAGAGTGTTTCGGATGTAGGCCTAACACAAAGTCTTTCCTGAAGCTTTTCTTCGCCGCCGTGAGTTACCCATGCAACTTCGGGAGCAAAACCCTCAACATGG
>JAZSNJ010000102.1:0-7861 GCA_045536355.1 Clostridia bacterium
AATTGTTGCTGCGCTTACTGAAGCAGAAATCAGCCCAATTACAAGAAGTAAACATATGATACATTTAAATGATAATTTTTTCATATTGTCCTCCTATTGGTAAATTTTCTTTGGGGAAGCTTCCTCACATTAATAAGGAAGTTTCCCATTTAGAAAAATTATTTTATTCTATTATTACAGGTAAGTGCAATGGTGCTAAGTTTTCACCAAAAGTAAATACCTTAATGTAACTGAGTTTTCCTGCTTCCATACCGGTTACTGTAAGTGGTGTAACAGATGTGTATGAACCTGTAGCCGGTACATTTTCTACTTTAAATTTATCAACTCCGAGTAATTCATCATCACTTGAGTATGCTGCAATCATAACATAAACTGTTGTTGGTGCATCTGTAGGATTATCTACTGTGTAAGTTGCTGTTACTGTTGTTGCACCTGGTGTCACAACTGCTGAAACTCCATCAATTATGTTAGCGCTTTTAGCTTTAGTTGTTGTAAATGAAACTTCAACATCTTGAGTTATATCACCTGCTGAAACAGTTTTTGCACCTTTTAATACCTTTATCTGATAAAGTGTATTATATTCGAGGTTACCATCTATACTGATTGTTGCACTGTAACCATCTTCTGATACTGCAACCGTGTAATTGTTTGCAATTTCAACACCGTTTTTGTAAAGTTTAATCTTGTCTTTAATTACATCTTTACCATTTTCAATCTTGAGAACAGGTAATGTGAAGCCAATGTCAAGATCGCCTGTTGGATCAACATTTGATAACGCACCAGCTTGTGTTTCTTTAATTGTAAATGCCGGTATTCTGGTTACCTTCAAGTTGTCTAAGTATATTGGTAAGTGCTGGCCTGATGAACCGTTTTCTATTGCCAAGCCTTTATAAACTTTAGTAACAAATGAACCAATGTCACCTGTTAATTCTTCATCAATATATCTTGTTGCAAAAACTCCTGATGTACCTGCTCTATACTGAATTGTTGATGTTGCAGGGTCAATAATAGTTGTCATTTTTGTCCATTTTGTGTTATACATAGGCGGTACAACATTATCAAGTCTTGCAGGGCTTCCGCCAAACTTATCAGAAGTACCGTTAAGCCTCATTTCTGAGTTACCAGCAAGCCACCATGCATACATTTCTTCGCCTGATGGTGTAAACGCTGAGAACAAGTGTGAAGCATAACCGTTTTCATATTCAACATTTGATAAGCCCCACATAAAATCATATTCTATCTGGAATTTTGAACCCTGTTCATAAGTTCCAGCAGTAAAGTTTCTGGTGTATGTAACATCATGTCCACCATCGTTTCTGTCGCCTGTTAACATTAATACATAGTTTGTTGCATCAAGTGGATCTGCAACTATCTGAGGCGCAACCTGAGGTGTATAGTCCGAAATCCATAAAGCTTTTTCTTCTTCAGCTTTAACAGGATCCTGGAAGTCAACATCAAGAAGTGTTGTAAATGTTGAGTTGGATAAGTCAGTTGCAAAGGTTTCATTAAGCGCAGTGCCTAATACCTGACCATATTTATCCTGAAGTGTATCTTTGATTTCAAGGCTAAACTCAGAGCCAAAACCAAAAATACCATTAAGTGTTACTATAATTGTTCTGTCATAATCTTCAGTTGTTATTGTGTAATCTGTAATTTTAACATTGTTTCTTATAAATGTGAATGCCTCTTCAAATGTATCTTTAGATACAGGTGTTGAGAATACAAATTTCAATGTGTTAAGCTGTGGATTGATTTTACCGTTTGGAGCAACTACAGGAAGTTCTTTAATCATTGTAAATGCTACTTCATCACTTGTAAATGAACCAACTTGCTCTGAACCTAATTCCTGTTGAAATTTATCTTTAAGGGTTGGTAAAACAGTATAAGTATAAGTATTGTTTGTACCAAACTCTCCATCTAATGTAAGTGTAACAACTTTTCCTAAAGCTACTAATGTGTAATCATCTTGAGATACTGTCTGTCCGTTTTTCTTAAGTTCAAAATACGGTGCTAATTCCACGCCATCCATAAGTGTAGCAAATGTAAATGTAATTACATTGTCAACTGTTGGAATTGTAGCAGCATCTGCTGCAGGTTCTACAGAAACTAACGCCATTGCCGGAATTTCTGTATTAAATGTTAACACATAGTCTTCAGCAAGATTATGTCCATATTTATCCTGGAAGTTTGATTTAATTGTAACTTTTACTTCTTTAGCGTCACCAAATGGTTCGTCAAATGTAAGTGTTGCTCTGTTTGCATAAGTTGACATTTTATAGTTTGTTACTTTTACTCCATCAATCTCAACTGTAAGATATGGAGCTAAGTAAGCTGGTTCAAAGTAGTTAGAAAATTCAAATGTTATGCCATTTCTTGAAGTTGAAACATTTGTTTCATTATTTGCCGGTGAAGCTGATACAACTGTCAATGAACCGGTATCTTCATCTGTTGGGCAAAGTGCAAGATATTTTTCATAAACTTCTGCACCTAATGCTTCTTCAGGGTTATATCCTCTTTCTACTGCAGATGCAATTGTTGCTTCAATTGCTTTAACTTGAGATGCTTCCATAGCTGCTCTGTCAGCATAAGCTGCATTAATTACATTTGTCATAACAGTTGTAAGTTCTGCAAATCCATATTCAATTTCATATATGCCGAACAACTGAAATGCTGAGTTTGAACCTGTTGCTTCTGTCATATCAATTACAAGCTGAGTTGCAGGAATTGGATTTAATGCATCATTATAGTGAATACCATAATGAATCTTGTAATCAGTTGTTGTTGGAACGCCTTCTGTTGTTGTTAGTTTAGATGTAGCAAAAACTTTGTTTGATTCACTGTAGTGATATGCATCTGTTTCAAGGTATCCAACCTGTGGAATATTTCCTTTGTCAGTTGATATAAGCGATGTTGCCATATACTGGTGTCTTCCGCCTCCGCCCACTTGCGCAGTATGGTTATTTCCTATTATAGCAACACCTTTTATGTATCTTCCTGAAAGGTTAAAGCTTCTCTTTGTAAGCCAAACCGGAGTAGAGTCAAAGTGTGTGCCAAAAGCAGCGTCATCAGTTGATGGGAAAAGCCCATCTGTATCAAATAAAATTATATTTCCGTTATCATTAAGTCTTATAGCGTTAACTTGTTTTGAACCAAGTGTTATCTGTTCATCATTTCCGTCAACATCAGCAAGAAGTGTATCGAGTGATGCGATACCAAATGTATCTCTGTTACCACCATAAACAGGTACTGTTGTTACACCGTCTTTAACTAAAAGTCTGCCATCTTTTGTAATATCAAGTGCTTTTGCATAATAAAGATCTGTTATGCTACCGTTAACTGTAAGAGTTGTTGTAAACTGAGTATCAGCAAATCCGTCATTAGATACAACTGTTTTAACAGTATACACACCGGGAGCAGAAACTGTTGTTGATTCTGTAAGAGCACCATTTAAGTAATACTTAACTGTAGCTCCCTGATAATTTTCAATACCTGTTACAGGAAGAATTGTTGAAAGTACAAGTCCGCCTGATGGTGGAAGTTGTTGTTCTAATGTTGAAACAACGCTTAAGCCTGTCATTCCTGCAGGACAAAGTTCACGGTATTTTGCGTAAACTTCTGTGCCTAATGCAGTTTCAGGGTCGTATCCTCTTAATTCTGCAGATTCAATTGTTTTTCTTATTGATTCTTTAACTGCGTCTGTTGTTGTTCCACTTGCATATTCGGTGTTAATAACATTAGTCATAACAGTTGTTAATTCATCGAATTTATATTCGATTTCATAAAGTCCTACAAGCTGTAAACCGGAGTATGAACCGGTTTCTTGTGTAAGGTCAACATCAATTTGCTTTACTGCAATTGGTGTTACAGCATCGTTATATGCTACACTGTAGTTTAGATAGTATGCATCATTTGTTGCATTTGTTCCGTCAGATTTTTTACCTGTTACAAAAGGATTTGAGTTAGTTGTAGAATGATATGTTGGCACATCTAACTCTGCATCACCTGCAGGATATTCTGTATTATCAACTGAAACGAATTTTGCATCAATATGTTGTGGAAACTGAGGAAGTGCATGGGTAGTACCAACAAAAGCAACACCCTTTAAGTATTTGCCTGACAGGTTAAATGTTTTCTTTGATGTCCATAACATTTGAGAGTCAAAATGTGTTCCTGTTGCCTCATCAAATGTTGGTAAAAGTCCTGCTATGTTAAACTCAATAGCATTTCCGTTATCTGTTCTTGTTACAACTTTAACTATGTTTCCACCAACTGTTTTATCTGTCGCATCATTATTTAAGGCTGTATGGAGTGAGTTAAGTGATGCAATGCCAATAGCAGGCTTGTTACCTGCATAAACAGGTGTTGTTGCAACACCGTCTTTAACTAAGATTCTACCATCTTTTGTAATTGGTGCGAGTGATGCATAATATTTATTATCTGTTGCAGGTGGTGTAACAGACTGAGCAGTAACAGTAAGAGTTGTTGTAAACTCTTTATTTGTGTAACCTGTTAAAGATACAACAGTTTTTACTGTATATGAACCTGCTGTTGTTACTTCTGTAGATGCAGTCGCTGCACCGTTTAAGTAATATGTAACTGTTGCACCAGGATAACTTCCAATGCCTGTTACAGGAAGAATACTTGCAAGTGTAAGACTACCTGCCTGCGGAAGCTGCTGTGACAATGTTGAAACTACACTCAAACCTGTCATTTCCTGTGGAGCAGATGTTCCACTAAGAGCTTCATATTTTTCCTGATAAGCTGTTGTTAATTCTGATATAACATCAAAACCTGTTCCTCTTGCATTTGCTGATGCTACAGTATTTTGTAATGCTGTATATTCAGCAGTTATATCGTTTCCTGCTATTTTTTTGGTTGTTAACTGGTCGATTATTGCAGGAAGTACTGTTGTTTTAAGTTCATTAATTGAATATTCTACACCGATTAAAGCGTGCATAAGTGAGTTATGGCTTCTTGCTACTACCTGTGTTAATGGGTAGTAAGCGCCATCGTGACCCCACGCATCACTTCTTGTAATATAGTGTGCACCGTCTGCATAAGAATCAGTTCCCTGACCTAATACATCAGGTGCCCATGATGGATGTTCTGAATAACCGTGACCTATAACTGTATTGGTTTCGTTATCTGAATAAGTAACTGTAATTTCTCCAATGTGGTTTACATTATCAACTGTTGAAATGGTACCTTTTTTCCAGATTGTACCTACTTCTTTGTAATACTTGATATCTGTGCCTGTAAGTGTAAATGTTTTTGTTGTCATACCATTAAATGGTACGCCCTGCGCAGTATTAGTACTTAAAAACAATTTTGCTCCGTTAAAGATTACATCATTGTTAACAAATAAAGTCAAAAACTCTGCGCTTTTGTTGGTCTGAAATCCTGTAGTGTGCGTACCTGGTGTAGTGCTTAAAAAAGCATCAAATGCCTCACCATAAGGAAGTGTTCTCCACTGGTCGGCTGAGATGTCTTCTGCACTTGCTGTCATAGGCACTAACGCTACAGTCGACAAGACTATGGAAAGTGCCAAGATTAAACTTAAAAGCTTTCTCATAAAAATACCCCTTTTCATGATGTTTAATATTGTTTATATTTTATATTTGAAAATTACGCTATAACCGCCAATCAAGCACAGTTACAGACATTATCCTATGGAATAAATTATAAAGCAATTTTGTGCTATTTTCAATATACTATTTTTGACATTTGCTATATCAATTTTGTCACATTTTGATGTTCTAAAAAAAATAGCATTACAACCCCATTTTCCCCCCATTAATTACAGGCATTTTTGCACAAAAAAACCGCCCGATTTTGCGAGCTGCAAAATCGGGTGGTTAAGCTTAAATTATTTGTTGTTTTTAATGTATTCATCTACCTGTTTCTGGTAAACTTCAATAATTCTGTCAACGCCTGCTTCTTTTCTCTTCTGAACTAAGAGATCGAATGCTTCTTCAACATTTTCTGTTGCATACAAAATGTTATACTGTGAAGCTGCGTTTTCACACTGAATAATTTCAGTCTGAACTGCTTTAGTGTCATAAATAAGACCAAGTAATGGTGATTTAATTGATTCTTCATTTGCTTTAACAGTAGCTTCTTTAACACCGTCTTCCTGTGCAGGGAGTAAGTAAGCTTTTGTTTCATTGCCAAACTTCCACGATGCATTCGGGGTGTAGCCTGAATCAGGAATTAATTCAACTCTGCTTTCACCAGTCTTGTTATAATGTTTACCTTCAACACCATAGCAGATAAGGTTGTAAAGTTCAACATTACCGTTGATAAGTTCAATGAATTTTAATGCAAGTTCAGGATTTTTAGAAGTTTTGCTTATAGCATTTTGTGTTGCTATAACAGTGTTTGTGTGCATGTATGGTGTTGTCATATCAGCTTTTACATAGTCAACACCCAACTGTTCTTTAAATTCGCCTTCAGCACCAGGTTTCCAACCAGCTACCATAACTGCAAATTTACCTGCTTTGTAGAGAGCAGCATCATCTGAGTTGGTGTCAATATCCTGTCTGAAGAAGCCTTTTTTGTACCATTTGTTACGGAGTTTATACATATTGAGCATATCTCCATAAGTCATTTTATCAACAACTTTATGGTCTTCTTTTGTTACAAAAACTACACCTGTTGTGCCTTCAATTGTAAGTTCAGGCCAGTTAAACATAGCTCTCATAGGAATTATATCAGGTTCGTTATCTTTAATTTTCTGCAAGTATCCTTCTAAAGCTTCAGGTGTGATAAGGTCCTGCTTGTCATAGCCATATTTTTCAAGAAGGTCTTTTCTGAAGTAAAGTGTTGAATACTGGCAAAGAATCTGGATGTTTGGAACAGAATAGTTTCTGCCATTATCTGATGCAGCTTTCCATACATATTCAGGAATTAATTCATTGTAAAGCTTTGGAGTAACTTCTGGAAGCATATCTGTGATGTCTAAAAGTCCTCCAAGTTCAACTGCTGAATGAGTGTTTAATGCATAACCAACGAAAACGATATCCATTGGTGTTTGTGATGCCATCATCATTTTCATTTTTTCACCGTAAGCTGACTGGTCGATAAACTGAAGATCAATTTTAGCGCCAATTTCTTTTACAGTGATTTCATTTGCTTTTTCCATTACAGATGCAATGTCTGCCTGTTTGTCACCCGGCATATACCAAGTAAGTGTAGGAATTTCATCGTTTCCTGCAGGTTTTTTACCGCAGCTTGCAAAACCTAAAACCATTACAAGTGCCAAGCATAAACATAATACTTTTTTCATTTTATTTCCCCTTTTCTTTAAACTTATATGTTTATATAAATTTTATTTATATATCAACCTTTAACCGAACCTACTGTTAAACCTTTTACAAAATACTTCTGGAAGAATGGGAACACTACAAGTGCAGGGCCCATTACTATAACAGCCATAGCCATCTTGTATGTTTCGGTAGGAATCTGGGTAATATCCAAAAGGTTACTAAAACTTTCCTGTGAGTTTAATATAAGTTCAATTTCTTTCATAATTTTCTGCAACAAATATTGCAAAGAATATAAATCCTGATCGTTTATGTAAAGCATTGATTCAAACCAACTGTTCCACTTACCTAAAAAGCACATAAGAGCCATTGTTGCAAGACAGGGTTTTGAAAGTGGAATTACCATTTGGATAAATATTCTGAATTCACTTGCACCATCAATAAGCGCTGACTCAAATATAGCATTTGGTATGCCCTGAAAGAACGAACGCATCATAAATACTGTCCAAGGCGAAACAAGCGCCGGTATAATATATACCCATATTGTATCCTGCAAATGCAGATATTGTGTGATAAGTATGTAACTTGGTACCAAACCA
>JAZSNJ010000106.1:0-12330 GCA_045536355.1 Clostridia bacterium
CTTCTGTCAGGCTGTTCTACTCTTACATTCTGATTTCTGTTGTTCATAAAATAGCAAGAAAGTGCGCCTGTTCTTTTGGTGTCGCTTAAAATATGAAGACCTCTTTGTCCGCAAGAAGCAAAAATACAATTCTGGAAGATAATATCTTCTGATGCTTTTACATTTACTCCGTTTCCAACTGATGATGAGAATTTAATTCCGTTTACCACAACATTTTTGCAGTTTTCAAATTCTACAATAGTGTCATTTATGGTTGTAAGATAAATTTCATCTGTAGAAACTAAATCTCTTGTTGGAAGAACATAAAGCATCATTGTGCTTCTGTCAATAAAATATTCGTTAGGAGCATCTAATTCTTCCAATACATTATAGTAAAAATACTGATTCATTCCTCTTCTTACACCGTAATGTGATGCATATTTTGAAGTGAATGAGCCTTCCTCATAGTTAATTTTGATAGGTGTGTAAACCTGATGCCATTCCCAGTAAAATCCGCCACGAACCCAGATGTTTCCTGTATCTTCCCAGGTAAGAGGAGTTCTGTCGGTTACTAAACCGATTGTAAAGCCTCTGCCATCATCTTTTTCGCCAAGGTCTGCAACAGGGCCTCTGTCAACAACCTTTTCAACGCCCAAAAGACCTGTGTTTGGATATCTTGCTAAATTTATGGTGTTTCCGTTAATGTGAAGTGCAGTACCATAGCTTGAACCTGAAATTTCAGGAACTGATTTCATTCCGTACTTTTTAAGGTCAACCTCCACTACTGCATCTTTTATATTTTCTTTAAGCTTTGCTTTTATTTTAGCGTTTGATACGGGTTTAAAATCTTCAGCATTTAATGAATAACCGCCAACAATAACAGCCTCTTCATCTTCATAAGAAGAAATGTATACAGGATTATCTACTGTTCCTTGTATGTTTTTAATCTTTAATGTTTCGCTGTTGTTGTACGCTCCGCCTCTTAAATAGATTGTAGAATCTTTAGAAAATTCTAACGCTTTTTCAAGTGTTTTAAAAGGCTTTTCGATTGAACCGTCATTGGTATCTTTTCCGTTTGGTGCAACAAAAACTGCCTTTTCGTGAGTAGTTTCTCTTGCCTGTAGCACCCTTACTTCTTTTGGAAGTTCTGAAACTCTTGTGAAAAATCTTTCTTTTGTTGTACCGTCAATTGTTTTATCATAAGTCTTTGGAAGACCAAATTCAACTAATCTTCTCTGGTCTTTATTTAAAGCATTGTAAACAGTTGTTGCAACATCTGTTCTTGTAACTTCTTCGCCAAAATCTTTATCGTTTTTGGTTAAAAGTGAATATGTATTTGCAACTTTCACATAACCGTTTGGCCAACCGCCTTTATCTAATGCTTCTTGCTCAAGACCTGCTGCTACAACTACCATTTTAACTGCTTCTTCAAATAAAATGTTATCGTCAGGGCGGAATGTACCATCACCGTCTCCCACAATTATTCCGAGTGCTGTTGCAGTTTTAATATTATCGTATGCCCAGTGGCTTTGAGGAACATCTGTAAACACTGCATCTGTTTCTACATTTTCTTTGCCGAGCATACGGCAGATAATTGCTGCCATTTCGCTTCTTTCAATTAATCTTTCTCCGCCAAACGATCCGTCTTCATAGCCAACTAAAATGCCTTTCTCTGCTAAGCTTTCGGCTTCGTCTGAAAAATACTCATAACCTGTTAAATCAGTAAACACCGATGTTGGTGTGTAGGCAAAAACAGGAAGTGTTGCCATAACCATTACGGTTACTAATAATAACGCTACTATCTTTTTCATTTTTCTCCCCCTTTAATATGTTAAATAACTTCTACAAGTTCTTTAATTACTTCTACTGCGTTTTTTGTTGCTTTTTCCAAAAATTCAGGATAGCTTATATCGGCTTGGTTGTTCGCCCCGTCAGAAATTGCACGGATTACTATAAACCTTACACCGTTTACATAGCATACCTGAGCAACTGCCGCTCCCTCCATTTCACAGGCGATGGCATTAAAGCTTTTAACAAGCTCCCACTTTTTCTCTTCCGATGCTATAAACTGATCGCCCGAAACAATGGTTCCTTCCTTATAATTAAACCCTGCTCTTTTAACAGCCACTTTTGCCTGATGAGTTAAAACTATATCTGTTGGGATTTTAACAATATTAATTCCCGAGATAAGTCCTTTTTCATCACCTAAAGCAGTTGTGTCCATATCGTGCTGAACAAGGTCTGTTGCAACTGCAATATCAAAAATATTAAGGTCAGGAGAAAGTGCCCCTGCAACGCCTTCGTTTATTATTATGTCAGGCTTATATTTAAGTATCATTGTTTGTGCGCACATTGCGGAAAAAACTTTACCTATTCCGCAAACTGCAATCACTACTTCCTTTTCGCACAAAGTGCCTTTTGTAAATGTAATGCCCGATATTATTTCTTGTTTTTTATTTTCCATTAAGGCAATTATTCCATCCGCCTCTTTTTGCATTGCGCTTATTATTCCTATCAATTAAATGCCCCCAGATTAGTTATTCATTTTAATTACCATCATTGTAGCGTCATCCATCTGCGGTGCGCCTTTTACAAACTGTCTTACATCATCGTAAACAAATTTTAAGTACTGGTCTATTGGCTTTTTGTCTATTTCTAAAAGCGCCTTTACAAGTCTTTGCTGTTCGTATTTTTCATAAGCCTCGTTTACTGCGTCTGTAATACCGTCAGAATGTAAAATGAGTGTATCTCCACGCTTTAACACAAATGATTCCTGTGAATACAAATTGTCAGGACTAGACATAAGTCTTACATTTCCTGCAGATTTTAACACATCATAAGTTGCGCCCTCATATCTTTTAATGAGCGGGTCTTTAAATCCTGCATTTACAAACACAACTTTTCCTGTATTAATTTCAAGTATACCTAAAAATACACTTGCATTAACTTCTTTTTTGCACATTTCTGATATCTGTGCATTTACATTTGTAATTACTTCATAAGGGCTTTCTCCCATAACCGAGTGAGCCTTTATAAGTTCTTTTATTATTTTACCTGTGATTGTTCCGTCAATTCCGCTTGTTGATGTATCTACTATTGCAAAGCCTAAATGAGTTGAGTCGACTGCAAAAGCATCAAAAAAGTCAGAGCATACTCCTTTTGCACTTTTTGTTTGCGCAAAAATTTCAAAGTAATCTGATTCAGGGAATTCAATCATATTAGAATCCCTTTGTATTTTAAGACTTGTGTTGAATTCTCCGTTTGACTTTTCATATTCGTGAGCCTCAAGTTTAGTGTTTTCAAACATTTTTTCAAGTCTTGCACCTAAATTGTTAAAACTGTCAGCAAGTGCTCTTATTTCGTTGTTACCGTCAGGCGCAACTTTATACTGGAAGTTGCCTTCTGCAACACATTCTATTCCGTTGGTAATTCTTTTAATAGGAGTTACTATTCCTTTTGATAAGCCCTTGCTTACTCTTACACATATAATTATCATTAAAACTATGATAACCGAAAGAATAATGCTGAAATACATTATTATTTTATATATTTCTTTTGATGCATTGGTAGGTACTGGAGCATTGGTGTGAGCATCAGCAGTTTTTACTACAGTTGCAATATTTATGTCGTTTGCTTTTGTTTTATAGGCAGAAACTGTACCGTCAATACCTTTAAGGGTAACTGAAAACGCTTTGTTCAATCCCTCTTTAATGCCTAAAAGCTCTGCAGATTCTGCTGAAAGCTTGTCTCCTTTTGCAACTAAAGCAATTTCGTCATTTTTTGTATATGTAACTTCACCGTCTTTATTAAATACGAAAAATCCGTTTTTAGGGTTAAGTGATTCTAAATAATCAGAAACAGCATATTTAACACAAACACTTCCCACAAATTCGCCGTTGTTTACAGGGTATGCGCACATTATGCATGGGTTTTCTCCATATTTGTCATAACCTATTCCGACATAAGAAAACTTATCTCCCGCCTTTAAACCGTTATACCAGTCATACCATTCAGGATTATAATTTATAACCCCGCCTTTTGAATTGAATTTTCCTTTTGGATTATTGTCTGCAAAAACCGTAAACCCGTCTTCAGATGAGAAAAATACAGAAATTATATTTTCGTCTTCTTTAGCGGTCTTTAAAAGGAAATATGAAACATTTGCAGAAAAGTCAACCGCACTTTGTACGCTTTCGGGATTCTTATCCTTTTCATAAATTACCTGTGCGTGATAGCCTGTAGAATTTATATCAGGAGCATAAACCTTATTTCCTGAATTTATGTAATTATTCTTATTGTTATAAACATAGTTTACTTCTTTTGCTGTGCTTTCTGCCTTTTGTCGTACATTTTCCAAAAGAGCATCAAAGCTTTCACCGAAGTTTTTAGCATCTGTTTCTAAAACTTCATTAGTATTGTTCTCCTTAGGATAAAGCGATTCTGAATTTACCATAACAGTTTTTTCTGCCTCAAGTTTTGCTTTTCCCAAACAGAACAAAGACACAGAGCCTGTTATAATGGTTGCAATTAAACCTACCGATAAAACAGTTATTAAAATTTTATTACCAAGCTTTTTATTCATTTCGCTTACCCCTTTTTTTCTTCATATTTTCCTAATTTTAATTGTAAATGAAAAGTGCCTAAAAATCAAGCATAATTTTAATAATTCTATTGACATTTTTCTATTCTTGTGTTATGGTTTAATAGAGTTTAGATTAGGTTAGATTAGTTTTAGTTTTTAGATGAGATTAGTGGTATTTTTATATTCTTTTTTAACTATTATTATATCGGGGCTTAATTTAAGCTGCCGATATTTTTATTTTAAAGGAGAACAGAAAGATGAGAAGAGAAAGTTTTAAGAAAATTTTAGTAAGCGTTTTGGCTTTGATGCTTGTATTTTGCGTTACAGCGTGTAAAGACCAGACAGCAAATGACAGCGTTTTTAACATTGGTATAACCCAGTTTGCTGACCATCCTTCACTTGACAACTGCAGAGAAGGATTTTTACTCGGTCTTAAAGAGGAAGGTCTTAAAGAGGGCGAAGATTTTGTTGTTGACTATCAGTCAGCACAGACAGATATAAAAATTGCAACACAGATTGCAGAAAAATTTGCAGGAAGCAAAAAAGATTTGGTTTGCGGTATTGCAACACCGTCTGCGCAGACACTTTATTCGGTTTGCGCATCAAAAAACATTCCTGTTATTTTTAACGCTGTGTCTGACCCTGTAGAGGCCGGTCTTGCAAATAAAGACGGTTCTGCACTTGCAGGAATTACAGGTGTGTCTGACGCACTTCCTGTAGAAGACCAGTTAAAATTAATAAGAGAATTTTTACCTAAAGCTAAAAACATCGGTATTTTATACACAACAAGCGAAGCAAACTCAATAAGCACAATTAAAGTTTATGAAACACTCGCACCAAAATACGGATTTAACATTGTATCTATGGGTGTTACAAAACAGGCTGAAATCACATCTGCTTTAGATGTTTTATTAACAAAGGTTGATGCAATCTCAAATATGACAGACAACACAGTTGTTTCAGCACTTTCAATACTTTTGGATAAAGCTCACTCAAAAAACATTCCTGTTTTCGGTTCTGAAGAAGAACAAGTTAAAAACGGATGCGTAGCATCAGCAGGGCTTGACTATGTTGAACTTGGCAAACAGGCAGGTGTTATGGCGGCAAGAGTTTTAAAAGGCGAAGATATTAAAAACATACCTTTTGAAACATTAAAAGAATCAAAAATCACAGTTAATGAAAAAGTTTTAGAAGAATTAAACATTACAGTTTCAGATAAAATTTTAGAAACTGCTCAAGTTATTAAATAAGGAAGATAAAATGGATATTTTAGTTAGTATTTTAGAGCAGGGCTTTATATTTTCCATTATGGCCCTTGGTATCTATATAAGTTATAAGATTTTGGATTTTCCTGACCTTTCGGTTGACGGGACTTTCCCTCTCGGTGCTGCAATAAGTGCCAGATTAATAACCCTTGGTGTAAATCCCTGGATTTGCCTGATTGTTGCCTTTGTTTTTGGCGGTATGGCAGGTATTGTAACAGGACTTTTAAATGTAAAGCTTAAAATAAAAGACCTGCTTTCAGGTATTTTGGTTATGCTCTCGCTATACACCGTAAACTATATTATTGCAGACGGACCAAACTCGTTTTTAATGGGAAAAACAACTATTTTTTCATCAAATATTCCTGATGTTTTAATTATTATTTTAATTGCGGTTATAGTTAAAATACTTCTTGATATGTATCTTTCAACAAAGTCAGGCTTTTTATTAAAATGCACAGGCGATAATCAAAAGCTTGTTGTGGTTTTAGCCGAAAATCCCGGCAAGGTTAAAATAATGGGCCTTTCAATCGCAAACGCTTTGGTTTGTTTGTCAGGTGCAATTTATGCACAAAAGTCCATGCAGTTTGATATATCATCAGGCACAGGTACTATGGTAATGGGCCTTGCAGCTGTAATAATCGGAACAACACTTTTCAGAAAAATGTCTTTTGTAAAAGCTACAACTGCAGTTATTGTGGGTATGATTATTTATAAAGGCTGTATTACGGTTGCACTGTTTTTGGGGCTGCCATCACACTACTTAAATTTGATGATGGCAATACTCTTTGTTATTCCTATGGTTATTAACAACTTTATTTTAAAAGAGGAGGTTAAAGAAGATGCTTAATCTTAAAAATATCAATTTAACCTTTTCCAAAGGCACGGTTGACGAAAAAGTTTTATTTTCCGACTTTTCTTTAGATATCAACAAAGGAGATTTTGTTTCGGTTGTAGGAAGTAACGGTTCAGGGAAAACAACTATTTTAAATCTTATTTCAGGCGATATGAAACCTGATACTGGCCACATTCTTTTAGAGGACAGAGATATTACAAAAATCCCTGCTTATAAAAGGTCAGCTGATATTGCAAGGGTTTTCCAAAACCCTGCATTTGGCACATGTTCTTCTATGACTGTGTTTGAAAACATGTCAATTGCTGACAATAAATTAAAACCCTTTAACTTAAGCATGGGTTTAAATAAAAAAAGAAAAGATTTTTACTGCTCACAGTTAGAGCTTTTGGGAATTGGTCTTGAAAACCGTCTTAATGCTGTTGTTGGAACGCTCTCGGGCGGTCAACGACAGGCTCTCGCATTAATTATGGCAACAATGGTTACACCAAAGCTTTTACTTTTAGATGAGCATACTGCTGCGCTCGACCCTAAATCAAGCGACACTGTTATGGACTTAACCTTAAAGATAATTGAAGAAAAAAACATCACAACCTTAATGGTTACACATAATTTAAGACACGCAGTATCCTACGGCACCCGTGCAGTTATGATGCATGACGGAAATGCTGTTATGGATGTTTCGGGCCAAGACAAAAAAGCAAAATCTATTGATGATTTTCTTAAAGTATTTAACGAAATAAGCATAGAGTGCGGTAACTGATGGAAATTTCTAAAAGAATTAAAGATTTAAGAAAAGAGAAAAATATAACTCAAAAAGACCTTGCAAAGGCACTTGGTCAGACTAACACCTCCGTTTCTAATTATGAACAGGGGGTGTCTACCCCTGACCTTGATACTGCCATTAAAATTGCAAGGTTTTTCTGCTGTTCACTCGATTATTTAACAGGTCTTTCAAATGAGCGTTTCAGGGAAGTTGAAGTCTTTAAAAACAAAAAGTCAAAAAATCTTTTAAGAGTGTTTTGCACAGATGCAAAAGACCGACTTATATTTTTAGGATATACACATTTTGATATAAAGACTGAAAATCCCGATTTGTATTTTGTTTTATGCTCTTTTGATGATAAAACAGGCGGATGCTCTCCACTGGCAATTATTAAGGAAACAACATCTTTTAAAAAAGGCGACACAATCTGTTATTACGATAACTCTTTTAAAACTTCAGATTATAACGATAAAATTAAAAACACCCAGAATATACTGGGCGTTTTGGTTCAGAAATTTTAATTTTTTAAAAGGGCTTCGCCTATTTTATAAACATCTCCTGCACCTATTGTAATTAAAATGTCTTCTTCGGTTAAAGTGTTTCTTAAATATTGTTCTATATCTTCAAATGAAGAAATATAGGTAACATCAAGACCTCTTTTTTGGGTTAATGAACAAAGATCTTTGGCGTGAACAAGACCTGTGTCTTTTTCCCTTGCTGCATAAATGTCTGTTATTATTATTTTGTCTGCCAAATCAAAGCTTTCGGAAAATTCTTTTAAAAGTGCATAAGTTCTTGTATAAGTGTGGGACTGGAAAACCACATTTATTTTTTTGTTCTCATAATTTTTAGCAGCATCAAGCGCTGCTTTTATTTCTGTTGGATGGTGGGCATAATCATCAAAAATATCTGCCCCGTTAAATGTGCCTTTATATTCAAATCTTCTGTCAGTCCCTTTAAATTCTGAAAGGGCTTTTTTAATAGAAGCCTTATCTGCGCCGTACATATAAGATATTCCTGCCGATGCTAAACTGTTTAACACATTGTGCTTTCCAGGAACCGATAAATTAAGCCTTTCTATTTTTTCGCCTTTAAAATAAAAGTCATACTCCGCTCTTCCCAATCTGTCAAACACAACATTTTTTGCTACAATGTCATTTTTCTCATCAAACCCAAAAGTTAATACTTCACACTCTAAATCACCCACAGCTTTAAGTGAATTTTCATCTTCACCGTTTACCAATATGGCACCATCTTTTGGAACAAGGTGTGCAAATTTATTAAATGATGAAATTATATGGTTAATATCTTTAAAGTAATCAAGATGGTCTTCATCAATATTTAAAATTACTGCCCTGTATGGGAAGAACTTTAAAAAGCTTTCAACATATTCACAGCTTTCTGTAACAAAAACCTCGCTTTTACCTATTCTTAAGTTTGAACCAAGCTCTTTTACCACTCCGCCAACTAAACAGGTAGGGTCAAGCCCTGCTTTTTCCAAAATCAGTGATACCATAGATGTGGTTGTGGTTTTCCCGTGAGTTCCCGAAATACATAAAGGGTACTTATATGCTTTCATCAATGCACCTAAAAACACACTTCTTTCAACTATGGGAATATTATTTTTTATGCAGTATACATATTCAGGGTTTTCTTTGTTAATGGCGGCTGTATAAACTACTAAATCTGCCTTTCCTACATTTTCTTTATCGTGCCCTATAAAAACTTTAATTCCTTTATTTAAAAGATTTTTTACCGCTTTGCTTTCAGATATGTCAGAACCTGTAACAATGTATCCGTTTTCATACATAATAACAGCAAGAGAGGACATACTTATTCCGCCGATGCCAATAAAATGAACCGTGCTGTTTTTCTTTACGCCTAAAATTTCCAAACCTCTTACCTCCGTTATTATTTATATATGTAAAATAAATTTTTTTGTTATTTTTTTCCTTTACCAATAAAGTATAACAAACTTTTTTCTTATTTTCAATAATAACTTGATTTTTTTTATATGTTCTTATATAATTATACCGTTATTTAAAGTATTTTATCAAAAAGGATTTATTATGGAAAATGTATTTAAAATTGAGGGAAGAAACGCTGTAATTGAGGCTTTAAAATCCGAAAAAGAGATTGACAAGTTATATGTTTTAAAGGGCGATTTAAAAGGGTCGCTTTCTAAAATTTTAGGTCTTGCCAAAGCCAAAAAAATTCCTGTTTCTTATCTTGATAAAAAAAAGATGGACGAAATGAGCGAAACCAAAGCTCATCAGGGCGTAATTTTATCTGTATCGCCTGTATCTTACGCATCAGTTGATGATATTTTAAATCTTGCAAAAGAAAAAAATGAGCCACCTTTTATAGTGCTCTTAGACGGGATTGAAGATCCTCACAATTTAGGGGCAATTATAAGAACTGCTAATGCTGCGGGTGCTCACGGAATAATTATTCCAAAGCACAGAAGTGCATATATTAACTCTGCTGCAGTCAAAGTTTCTGCCGGTGCTTGTTTTCACACATTAGTAGCAAAAGTAACAAACCTTAACAACACCATAAGAGATTTAAAAGAAAAAGGCGTTTGGTTTTACGGTGCCGATATGCATGGTGAAAAAAATGTTTTTGAAACTTCCTTTTCGGGCGGAGTCGGCTTAATTATCGGAAATGAAGGAAACGGAATAAGCCAAAGCGTTTTAAAAGAATGTGATTTTACAGTTAATATCCCTATGTTTGGCAAAACAGAATCATTAAATGCATCTGTGAGTGCTGGTATTTTAATGTATAGCGTGGTTAAAGACAAATTAAGAAAGGATTGATATAAATGAAAGCAGTAATAACAGTAGTAGGTAAAGATAAAGTTGGCATTATAGCCGGTGTAAGCACCTATCTTACTAAAAACAATGTTAATATTTTAGATATCAGCCAGACAATTATGGACGATATTTTCACAATGATTATGATGGTTGATACAAAAGAATTAAACATCGAATTTAATGATTTTGTTTCAGGTCTTGAAAATCTTGGAAAAGAACTGGGCGTTGAAATTATCGCAACAAGCGAAAAAATTTACAACGCAATGCACAGAATTTAATTACATAGGAGGAAATTATGATTACCCGCTCTGAAATTTTAGAAACAATCAGGATGATTCAGCAGGAAAATCTTGATATAAGAACAATCACAATGGGAATTAATCTTTTGGATTGCTCTTCTTCCGATGTGAATAAAACCGCTCAAAACATTTATAATAAAATTACCGAAAAAGCAAAAGATTTGGTAAAAGTTGGGGAAGATATTGAAAAAGAGTTTGGAATTCCTATTATAAATAAAAGAATTTCTGTTACTCCTATTTCTTTGTTAAGCCCTGCAAATTCTAAAGATGACTTTATTAAATATGCCATAGCGCTGGAAAATGCTGCGAACGATTTGGGTGTAAACTTTATCGGCGGTTTTTCGGCACTTGTTCAAAAAGGCTTTACAGAAAAAGAAAAGCTTTTGATTGAAGCAATCCCCGAGGCTTTTTTAAAAACAACAAAAGTATGCTCATCAGTTAATGTTGGCTCAACAAAAGCAGGTATTAATATGGATGCTGTTTACCTTATGGGTAAAACCATTAAACAAACTGCAAAAATAACCGAAAATGCTTTTGGCTGTGCAAAACTTGTTGTATTTTGCAATGCTGTTGAAGATAATCCCTTTATGGCAGGTGCTTTTTTGGGCGTGTCCGAGCCTGAATGTGTTATAAATGTTGGGGTAAGCGGCCCGGGCGTTGTTAAATGCGCTATAGAAAAGCATAAAGATGCTGACTTTTTGACTTTGGCTGAAATCATTAAAAAGACAGCATTTAAAATTACAAGAGTAGGTCAGATAGTAGCTCAGGAAGCAGCAAAAAGACTTGGAGTATCTTTCGGTATTGTTGATTTATCACTCGCTCCAACTCCCGCAGTAGGCGATTCTGTTGCACATATATTAGAAGAAATGGGATTAGAAAGATGCGGAACGCATGGCACAACTGCAGCACTGGCTCTTTTAAATGACTCTGTAAAAAAAGGCGGTGTTATGGCATCATCATCGGTTGGAGGTTTATCGGGTGCTTTTATTCCTGTTAGCGAAGACCAGGGTATGATTGATGCTGTTAAATGCGGAGCGCTTTCACTTTCCAAGCTTGAAGCTATGACCTGCGTATGCTCTGTTGGTCTTGATATGATTGCAGTTCCGGGCGATACATCAGCCGAAACAATTTCTGCAATTATTGCAGACGAAGCCGCAATAGGTATGATAAATCAGAAAACCACAGCTGTAAGAATTATCCCTAAAGAAGGCTCAAAAGAGGGAGATATGGTTGAATTCGGCGGACTTTTAGGCTACGCTCCCGTAATGAAAGTTAATCCTTACGGTTCTGATGTCTTTGTTAAAAGAGGAGGCAGAATTCCTGCTCCAATCCACTCCTTAAAGAACTAAGAAAGGAGATTTATATGTTTAAAAAATTAAGTATTATTGTTTTATCGGTTTTACTTTTAGTTTTTTGTGCATCTTGCTCTAAAAACGAAATTAAAGACGATGTTAAAAACGCAGAACAAAAAATTATTAAAACTTCCGATGAGGCTATTGACAAAATTGAAGATGCAGCAGAAGAAATTAAGGTTGATACAAAAGACGCCGTTAAAAATTTAAAAGAAAATGTTGAAACCATAAAAAAAGACTTAGAAACAAACGCAGAAAAAATGAAGTCTGAAAGTGTTGATATGTATCAAAACCGTCAGGCATCGGCTGCCTTAATGGAAGATGCTGTTTCTAAAATCGAACAGGCACAAAAAGAGGGAAACGAAGCACTTTTAGAAGAAGGCAGACAGCTTTTAAGAATGGCACAATCCCTTTGGGACTATAC
>JAZSNJ010000053.1:0-6967 GCA_045536355.1 Clostridia bacterium
TCATAAGCAGTCTGCAAAGCCTCGTTTTCGGAATCTGTAATATTGTCCTGACTCTCAGGTTTATTTAAAACAACAGATAAAACTTCAGGGTCGGCTCCCTCATAATAAGCTGCACCTGGCTGTAAAAGCTCAGGTCCTTCATACAAAATTTCACCTGTATCTTCACACATTGTTTGTTCAAAAACAAGATTTGTAAAGTTTAATATATTTTGTCTGCTTCTGAAATTTTCATTTAAATAAATTCTTTTTCCTTTTCCTGAACCGTCATCTGTAAAGCTTTTAACTTTTGCATTAAAAAGCTCTGGGGCAGTGTTTCTGAAACGGTAAATACTTTGTTTCATATCGCCAACCATAAATATATTTGAACTATCTTTTGAAAGTGAAGTTAAAATGCTTTCCTGAATATCGTTTGTGTCTTGATATTCGTCAATTATTATTTCGTAAAAACTTTCCGAAAGTTTTTTGGCAATGTCAGTAGGAGTTAAATCCTCATTACAGAGCAGAGATACTGCAAAATGCGAAAGGTCAGAAAATTCAAAAACATTTTTGTCTTTTTTAAATTCCATGAATTCATCTGAAAGTCTTGATACAACAGAAATCAAAGATTCCAAAACATCTCTTTGAAGAGCTAAACACGCCTTTATTTCCTGTGAGTTTACAGTTACAGCCTGGACTGCTTTTGAAAATGCAGTTTTAAGGTTTTGTCTTATAGTTTTATATAACAAAACTTCCGGAGCATCTTTTAAAGGTTTTATAGTTGGGAACATTGTAAATTTTACATTTTTAATCTTACTGTAAAGTTCATCATAATCATTAATTTCAGAAAAACTCGAAATTTGCTGAAGATCATAAGATATTAAAGTAGTATAAGCCCCAAAGTCAGGTTTATCTAAAAACAAATTGCTTGTTTCAAAATCATATTTTTGTGCCAGAGTATTAATTCTGTTTTTAAGAGTATGTACCATTAATTTTACCCATTCCTGATTTAATATGTCAGGGTCTTTATGGGTGTTTAAAAGGTTTAAAAGTGCTTTTTGGGGGAATGCTGATTTTTGTGCAAAGTAGTATGTTTCTTTAATTAAATCGGTGAGTTTTGAATCATTGTTATAATCTAAAAACACATCCGAAACTTTCAACAAATCTTTATCGTTTTCTTCAAACAGTCTTTCGGTAAATCTTTCTAAGCAGTCATTTAGCATAGGCTCTGCCTCAGATGGGTCTAAAACCGAGAAGTTAAGTGAAATACCAAGCTTTTCAAAATTTTCTTTTACTATTTTAGAGCATAACGAGTCAATGGTGCAAATAAGAGAGTTGGGAAGAAGCATAAGCTGCGTCTGATAGTTGGCTCTTATATCCTGTGGGAGAGTTTCATCTGTCATTTTTTCATAAAATGCGTCTGATATTTTTCTTCTCATCTGCGATGCGGCATCTTTTGTGAAGGTAACAATCAAAAGCTTGTCAACAGGGACTCTTTCGGTAATTTTAATTATTCTTTCAACCAAAACAGCAGTTTTACCCGAACCTGCAGCTGCAGATACTATGACAGAATTGCCACGAAAATCTATAGCTTCTTGTTGGCTTTTAGTCCATTTAACACTCACTTATTTCACCTCACCGTCATTTATAATTTCTAATATTTCACTGTCTTTTTTAATATGGGCATATCTTGTTTTGAAATGCTCATCCTCAAATCTGCAAACTGAACTATAGGGGCAGAATTCACAAGCTTTTCTTTCATCAGATAAAGGTGAAATGTCAAATTCACCGGCTATGATTTTGTCAGAAAATTTACCCATATTTTCTATAGCTTTTTCTGATAATTGTTCGAACTCTTTATCTGTTATAAGGTAAGAGCTTTTAATTTCACCATCTTTATTTACACTTGCTTTAATAACAGTAGACCTTTTGTCCATTGCATTGTCTGCGTTTATAATACTGTCTGTGCCGCCTACAGTAAAACCTGAAAGACGGTAAGCGTTTACCATTTCTTTTTGCACTAAATCAGGGCTATAAGCTACACTCTGTTCTATTAATTTAGGGCTGAATATAAAGTAATACATTCCCTTGGGTTTTCCTAAAGTATCTTTTAATGCAGTGGCATAAGTTATAAGCTGAAGTGAAATTCCTTCATATATTCTTCCAAGCTTTAATTCTTTATCGCTTGATTTATAGTCTATAATTCTAAAGCCTTCGTTTTCTTTGTCCACCCTGTCAATTTTACCGTATAGTTTAACTTTGTTGCCCTTTGGTGTTATAATTTCCAAAGGTAAAATTTCATCTTTTCCAATTTCCAGCTCGGTTCTGTACGGAATAAAATCACCTGCATTAATATGATGCGCAACAGCTAAAACAGCATCAGATGCAGCCTTTTTCATTCTTTGTAATAACAAAAGGTCTTTTTTTGAAATGTTGGGGTGAACTTTAACAAGTTCATCCACAGCATATTTATAAACATTCTCGGCAATTAAAATGCAGTTTTCTTTAGTTAAAGTATCGTATGTATTACCATCATCTGTTATCTTTTTAACAGCCTCTTCCATAATTTTGTGAACAAAGGTACCTGCATCATTAATTTTAACTTTACTGTCTTCTCTTTCTTTTAATTTAAGACCATAATCCATCAAAAACTTAAAAGGACATCTTGAAAAGCTTTCAAGCCTTGACACAGTAACATTTAATTCTTTTTTCCACAAAAGGCGTGATGCCTCTTCATTTAGTTGCGCCTTTAAAATAAAGCTTTTGTTTTGGGTAAGGCGATTGAATTTTTCCTTCCATCCGGGCGATTTATTATACCACGACACCGCATTTTTAAAATCAACATCTTTGTTTAACAAAATCTGTCTTATGGTTGCATGAGGTGTTGAAACCAGCAAAGCTTCAGTTTTATCCATAAAACCTTTTTGTGAAAGGCGTGGGAAAATATCCTTAAGCGACTTTAAAACAGGAGAGGGGATTGTAGGCTTCCCGTCAGAATCAGCTAAACTTCTTGAAAGTGTAAGCTTAACTTGCGGTGCAGTTAAAATTTCATAAATTTTAAAGGGCTGAGCCATAGCATTTCTTTTGTTGTCAGGTGCTAAAGTTAAACCAAATTCTTTAAGGTTTAATCTTTCTGTATCAGTAATAACACCGGTTTTTAAAGTTGTTTTTGGGAAATGTCCTTCATTTGCGTTTAAAATATATAATATTTTAACATCGTGATTTCTTACTGCATCTAAAGAAGAAAAAGTTACAGCATCAGCATCAGGCGGAACAATGCTTATTGAATGTTCGCCCAATCCCGCGACAAAAAGCTCCTTAAACCGTTCAATTCCAACAGAGTAGTCAGCCAAAAGAGCGTGTGTTTCTTTTATGGTTTTTATTATTGAGTTAAATACCAAAGAAGTTTCTTTGGCAATATCTTTTTTGTTGTTTAAAGTCAGTTCATTTACAAGTAACGAAGTTTTTTCGTAAAGATTTATCCTGCTGATAAAGTCTTTTAACGCATCACAAAAAACACTGCAACTGTTTTTGCCTTTGGTCTTTTCCCTGAAAGGCATAACAATGTCCAACAGTGCTTTTCTTGTTTGATTTATGGTATCATAATCAGGACTTAAAGTATCAAACTTAAAGTCCTCAAAATATGCTTTTCCTTTTATTCCGTGCTTTAAAACATAGTTTTCAAAAAGCGAAATATTTTCGGAGGGTATGTCCAAAAATCCTGATTTTAAGAATGAAAATACACTTTCGAAATCAAAACCGTTTATAAATATATCAAAAAGCGATATGAAAACAAGGCTTAAAGCATGATTTAAAACATTGTGCTTTTTATCGGTGTAAAGATTAATGTTATGAAGTTTAAACGAACTTTCCAAAAGATTAAGATATTCTGAAGGGTCAGATGCAACAACATAAATGTCAGAAAACGAGTAACCGTGTTTAATATCATTTACGATGTTTCTCGCAACTAAATCGATCTCACTTCCTATGCTTTCTGCGACAAAAACATTAATGTCTGTTAATTCACCCATATATTTTTTTGGTGAAAACTTACCATAATTTTCACAAAGGTGCAAAAGTTCACCTATATGATAATTATTATCTGTTAATGTAATTTCATTTGCAGAAGGGCAAAGGTTTAAAAGAGAGCGTCTTGTATTTTCGGTTTCTTCAAAAAGATACATATTTTTAAGGTCGGTCTTGACTGTTATGTAAACAGCTTTAGAATATTTAATTAAAAGTTCTATAATGTTTAATTCAACTGTTGTAAAGCTTGAAAAACCGTCTATATAAAATACACGCTCTTTAATATAATTACTTTCAGGAATTAAAGACAATAAAAGATTTAAATTATCTTCAGAATTACAGCCAAACTTTGAAAGCTCTTTATCAAATTCAGAGTATAACAAAGTAAGGTCAGAAAATTTTGCCTTTGTGTAAGCATCCTGGGTGCTTTCTGAAAATTCTTTGGTGTTTTGAGGCATAACACCATATCTTTTAAATTCCGATATGGTTTCCAAAACAGACTGCGAATAAGAACTTAATCTTTTCTCGTTATTAAACACCTTAAGATTTTTTAAGTTCTGCTCCATTATTTTGGTAAGTATAATTGCCTTGCCGGAAGAAGAAATGTATTCTCTTTTTTTATAGCTCAATTCCTTATATACTCTGTAAAAAAGTCTTCCAAAGCTTAAAACATCACGGTCAGCACTTAAATAACCGCATTTTTCTATAATTTTATTTTCATAGGAAAGCGAAATCTGTTCAGGGACAATCTGAATAAGAGGTAAAGACTCTTTTTCTATCAAATACATAATATATTGTGTTTTTCCGCTCTTGGCAGGGCCAGAAATTATATTAAGTCCCACAAAATCACTCCTTATAAACAATATCCTATCCTAAGTATAACACATAATGTGAAAAATTTATATAATATTTTTAAAAAATTTTGTTTTAACACTTTACTTTACTAAAACTTTGTGTTATAATGTCCCTTGTAAATACTTTAGTAAGGTAAATTGCTAAATTGAAAGGAAGATAAAAAATGAAAAAATTATTAAGTATTTTAATGGTAATGGCAATGGTGATTTCATTAGCCGCATGTAGTACAAACGACATCTCAGCAAATTATGCTGAAACAGTAGAGGGTGCATTAATAGTTGCTGAAGCAGGTTCAGCAGGTGAAGAACTTGCAACAGGCGATGAATTTTTTGCAAATGCTGAATTTACACCTGTAGATTCAATGGCAAAAGCTTTAATGGAAGTTAAAGCAGGAACAGCTGATATTGCGATTGTTGACTATGTAACATCAATCGGTTCAATCGGCGAAGGCACAGATTATGAAGACCTTAAAGTTGTTGAAGGTAAAGACTTTAATCCAGAAGAATATGGTATCGCATTTAGAAAAGGAAGCGATTTGGTAGTTGCAGTAAATGAAGCAATTAAAGAACTTATGGCAGACGGTACTATGGATACAATTGGTAAAGCATATAAACTTGACCAGCTTTTAATTAAAGATGGCAACGATAACCACAAAGATGTAACTGCAGGAGACCTTGAATATGTTAAAAACAAAGGTGAACTTATTGTAGGTATTACATACTTTGCTCCAATGAACTATGAAAAAGACGGTGAGCTTATCGGTTTTGAAACAGAATTTGCGAAAGCTGTTTGCGAAAAATTAGGCGTTGAAGCAAAATTCGTTGAAATCAACTGGGATGCAAAAGAAATCGAACTTAATGCTAAAAACATTGACTGTATCTGGAACGGTATGACAATTACAGATGAAAGACTTGAAAACATGAGTATTTCAGTACCATATATGCAGAATAAACAGGTAATGGTTTCAAAATAATTTTTCAGAAAGTACGGTTTTATGGATAAATTTGAATTGATAATTTCATCGCTTTTTAAAGGCTTTGGATATAACTGTTCATTATTTTTAATAACACTTGTATGTGCAATTCCTTTAGGACTTATTATAACCTTTGGCACTATGTCAAAGGTTAGTCCTGTTAAATGGCTGATGAAAACTTTTGTATGGATAATAAGAGGAACACCTTTAATGCTTCAGCTTTATGTTGTGTTTTTTGTTCCGGGCCTTTTATTTGATATGCCGATGCGAAACAGATTTTTTGCGGCGTGTATAGCATTTGTTATAAACTACGCAGCATATTTTTCAGAAATCTACAGGGGCGGTATCGAAAGTATTGCCAAAGGGCAATATGAAGCAGGTCAGGTACTTGGAATGACAAAGGTGCAGGTATTTTTCAAGGTGGTAATGTTTCAGGTTATAAAACGCATTGTCCCTCCTATGGGTAATGAAATTATAACCCTTGTTAAAGACACCTCTTTGGCAAATGTAATCGGTGTTGTCGAGATTATAATGAGTGCAGAGCGTTTTACAAAACAAGGCTTAATAGGTCCTTTATTTGCAACAGGCTTATACTTTTTAGTATTTGTAGGCGCACTTACCTTACTTCTCGGCTATGTTGAAAAGAAACTCGATTATTATAAGGGGTAATAAATATGGCTATACTCGAAATTAAAAACCTGAAAAAAACATTTGGGAAAACTGAAGTTTTAAAAGACATAAGCTTTTCAATGGAAAAGGGCGAAGTGGTTTCTATTTTAGGCTCATCAGGAAGTGGTAAAACCACATTTTTAAGATGTATTAATTTTCTTGAAAAAGCAGATGAAGGCACCATAATTTTAAATGGTGAAGAAATTTTCAGCGGTGAAAATTTAAAAGCGATGTCATCGGCAGAACTTAGAAAAAATCAGCTTAATTTTGGATTTGTGTGTGAGCGGTGTAATCTTTTTCCACAGTATAATGTTTTGGAAAATGTAACACTTGCTCCAAAGCTTCTGGCAAAAGAAAGACCTGATTTTAAAGAACACAAAAAAGAGATTTGCGACAAAATTGAAAAAGATGCTCTTTCTCTTTTGGAACAATCGGGACTTGCCGATAAAGTTAAAAACTATCCTTGTG
>JAZSNJ010000165.1:0-7515 GCA_045536355.1 Clostridia bacterium
TGGAAAATTTTGAAAGTTATGCCTCTGACCAATTTTTGATGCGTGATGCGCTTCGCTCTGTTAAAGCATACTTTTCTGCTAATATTTTAGGAAAACTGGACAACAATGGGCTTTATACAGTAAAAGGACACATTTCAAAACTTGAAAGCCCTAAAAATCAATATATGATAGATTACTCCAAAAAACTTTTTACTTCTGTTAAGGATAAGTATTTTAAGGACAGTAAAAACATTTATTTATCGGTAATTCCTGATAAAAACTTTTATCTTAATGAGGGCACAGCCTACCCCGCATTTGACTTTTTAAGTTTGCAGGAAGAAATGAAAAATGACCTTTCTTTTATGAAGTATATTGATGTGTCAAACCTTTTGGATATTGATGACTACTATAAAACAGACTCGCATTGGAAACAAGAATGCATTTTAGATGTGGCAGATTATATTTTGGAAAGTTTAGGTGCTGATAATATCCCAAAAACAAATCCAACAAAAAATCTGGTTTATCCATTTTACGGAGTTTATCACGGTCAGGCAGGAATATCCTTTGAGCCTGACACAATAACTTATTTAACAGATGAAATTACAGATAACTTAATCGTAAACTATTATGACACAGGCGCTCCCCAAAAAGGCGACCTTTACAATATGGAAAAAGCAAACGATAAAGACCCGTATGAAATGTTTTTATCAGGCTCAGTTCCTCTTGTAACTTTAGAAAATCCTATGTTAAAGAATAACAAACACTTAATAATGTTTCGTGATTCATTCGGAAGCTCACTTGCTCCTCTTTTGGCAAAAGGATATGAAAAAATTACAGTTATTGATATAAGATATATCCAAAGTTCAATTTTAGGAAATTTTGTAGATTTTAACGATGCAGACATACTCTTTATGTACTCAGCATCACTTTTAAACAACTCACTTGCGATGAAATAATTACACTAAAACTAAAAGATTCTCAAATCGTTGGGTTGGAGAATCTTTTTTAATTTGTAGGAAATTACAACTTTTATGTTGTAATGACGGAAAATCAAGAAAGTGAACCATTCCCCCAAAGATTGGGGGCAGGGGGTTGAAGTGTTTATTAAAACACTTTATTATATTAATTTTTAGAATGCCTTATATAAAAGTTCATAAGATTTTTGTATTTCTTCCAATGCGCCTGTAATTTCAGACAAAGGATATTTATCCTCTAAAATATTAGTATAAATATCCAACAATTTTTTCAGTTCTACAGACATTTCTCCAATTTCTTTATTGCTTAAACTTATATGATATGCTTCATTTATTGCATCATATCCTAAACTTATATTTTCAACAAATAATTTTTTATATTCAGGATTGAAATTTTGATTTATATAATCCACTAAACATTCTGTTGCAGTTGCCTGACACTCCAAACCTAAAGATACAAACTCTAAAAACAATGTCTTTTCTGTTTCTTCTAAATCTGTGTTGTAAATATTAACTGTGTTGCTTTCTTCATTCCACATAACTTCGCAATCAAAGGCTTCAGAAACTGCTCGTAGTGGCACTAGAGTTCTTGAATTGTACAGCATTGCAGGAACATCTAAAACCTTCACTTCATCATTTACATACATTTTTTCGCTGTCAATTTTTATTAATACTTTCTTATTCCCCTTTTTTGCAGTTGCTGTGTTTGTATCATTGTCCCAATCAACATCAGCGCCTAATTTTTCAAATATCGCCCTGATTGGCACAAGCGTTCTGCCATTTACAACAATAGGATTAACATCAAACTCTATCATTGTATCGTTTAAATAAACTTTTACTATACTGTCAGCCAATGATGGCACAATATAAGACAATATTACAATTATCATCAGACATACACTGAAAATTTTTACAACTTTATTCTTATTCATTTGCGTCTCCTTTTTATATCCGTATGGGTATAATTTAAAGAATTATATCATAATAATGATACACTGTCAATATATCCAAACAGGTATTTTAGGAGATATTAAAATGGCGTATTATAAAAGATTAAGGGATTTAAGAGAAGATAACAATTACACACAAAAAGAATTGGCAGATATGCTCTACACAACTCAGCCACAATATTTCAGATATGAAAAAGGGCTTCGTGATTTGCCATGTGAGTTGGTTATTATGTTAGCAAAAATTTATAATGTTTCGGTTGATTATATTCTTGGGTTATCGGATACTCCAACTAAATTAAACAGTAAAAAATAAGGTGAACATAAAATGTTCACCTTTTTATTTCTGGTAAATATTTGATCGCATTTAAAATATCTGAGGATGTTTTGGCTTTTTTGATTTGCTTGTTTACTTTTGTTTCTTCTGGATAATTTTCAATCATCAAAAGCCATATTTCTTTTATTTTATGCATTATGAATGTGTCAAAAAGACCTTTTTCTTTATAGGCGTTAACAAGCTCTTCGGTAAATAAAACAAGCTCTTTTGTAGTAAGCTTTGCCCCGCCATTTATTTCACGAAAGATTGCAGGGTTTTTTACTGCCCCTCTGCCTATCATAAAATCATTTAAGGTAGGATTATCTGTTTTTATCTTTTCCAAATCCTTTTTAGAATTTATATCCCCATTATAACAAACTTTATTTTTAATTAAAGGATATGCATCTTTAAAAAATTCATACCGCACCTTTCCTTTATAATAATCTTCCCTTGTTCTTGGATGAACGGTTAAAAGTGATATTGGGTATTTATTATATATTTTTAATATTTCATAAAACTCATCTTCATTTGAAAATCCGAGCCTTGTTTTAACCGATATTTTAATGGTTGCTTTTTGAAAAATTTCATACAAAAATTTATCTAAAGCATCAACATCTATAAGCGCACCTGCGCCCCTCCACTTTTTAACAACTGTACCTGACGGACAGCCAAAATTAAGATTTATTTCGTCATACCCAATTTTTTCTATCTTATCGGCAAAATTTAAAAACACTTCAGGATTATTTGAAAGTGTCTGCACGGTTAAATTAAAATCTTTATTATTCTCGGGCAGAACTTCTTTTAAGGTTTTTAAAGTTATCTTTTCATTTTCTGTAGGTGTTATAAAAGGCGCATAATAATCGCAAAAACCAAAAAGTTTATTGTGAACCGACCTGAAAACACTTGTGGTTATCCCCTCAAGCGGGGCAAAGTATAAATTCATATTTTAAAATCCTTTTTTAAAATTTTACTTATTTTAACATAAGACGCCTAAATTTTCAACTATCATACTTGAAATTGAGAAAAGTTTGGTGTATAATAAATAGTTAGTTAGAACTATGAAAGAGGTGGTATGGTGTCATTCGGATTTGATAATGATAAATATCTTCATTTGCAGTCCCAGCATATTAAAGAAAGAATTGCGCAGTTTGGCGGAAAACTCTATCTTGAATTTGGTGGAAAATTGTTTGACGATTACCACGCATCCAGAGTTTTGCCCGGCTTTGAGCCTGACAGTAAATTAAAAATGCTTTTACAGCTTAAAGACAGAGTTGAGATTGTAATTACCATAAACGCATCAGATATAGAAAAAAGCAAAAAAAGAAGCGACCTTGGTATTACATACGATGTAGATGTTTTAAGACTTATTGATTGTTTTAAAAACATTGGTCTTTATGTTGGCAGTGTTGTTATGACAAGATTTGAAGGTCAAACCACTGCAGTTGCTTTTCAAAAAAGATTAGAGTCTATGGACATACCCGTTTATCATCACTACTCTATTGAGGGTTATCCCTCTGATATATCAAAAATAGTAAGTGATGAGGGTTATGGAAAGAATGAATTTATAAAAACCACCAAAGAGCTGGTAGTTGTAACTGCACCAGGTCCGGGAAGCGGTAAAATGGCAGTTTGCCTTTCACAGCTTTACCATGAACACAAAAGAGGTATTGAGGCAGGTTACGCTAAGTTTGAAACATTTCCAATATGGAATATTCCACTTACACACCCTGTAAATTTGGCTTATGAAGCCGCAACTGCCGACCTTAATGATGTTAATATGATTGACCCGTTCCATTTAGAGCACTATGGAGAAACAACAGTAAATTACAACCGTGATGTTGAGATTTTCCCTGTTGTTACAGCAATGCTTGAAAAAATACTTGGAACATCGCCATATAAATCGCCAACAGATATGGGTGTTAATATGGCAGGTAACTGCATTGTTGATGATGAGAATGTAAAGATGGCATCAAGGCAGGAAATTGTAAGAAGATACTTTACTGCACTTTGCGACCATAAAAAGGGCTTAATTCCCGAAGAAACAGTAAGAAAGCTTGAGCTTTTGATGAAAAAGGCAAATGTAACAGAGCTTGACAGAAGCGTTATAGCACCTGCAAGAAAAAAGGCAGAGATAACAAACGGCCCTGCTGCATCTATTAAACTTTCATCAGGCGAAATTTTAACAGGTAAAACATCTGATCTTTTAGGCGCATCTGCAGCACTTATGCTAAATGCACTTAAAACTTTAGCAAAAATTGATGATTCGGTGCATCTTATATCGCCTACAATTATAGAACCTATACAGCATTTAAAAACTTCTCATTTGGGCAATAAAAATCCAAGGCTTCACACAGATGAACTTTTAATTGCTTTATCAATTTGCGCAGTAACAGATGAGAATGCAAAAAAAGCTTTAGAACAACTTCCAAAGCTTCGTGGCTTAGAATTCCATTCAACAGTTATTTTATCTTCAGTTGATGAAAAGGTTTTAAAAAGACTTGGAATTAACATTACCTGTGATCCAGTCTTTAAAACCCCTAAAACAAAATTATAATTAAAAGGGAATGTAAAAAAAGTTCAGACCTCAAAAAGGCTGAAATAAAGGTAAAAGCAATATTATACAGACATTAAATTTAATATTTTTGTATTCCTTAAGGAAAAATATCGTGAAAACGATATTTTTTCTATTTAATAAGCCTTTTTGTTACGAACAAACTTCACCACTCGGCGTATCCATATACGCCTTCGGGTTCCCTTACGGTTCAGTTTGTCCGTTCTGAAGCATTTTTTCTATCCCCTAAAAAAGGAGCTGTAAAAATATTTTTTACAGCTCCTTTTTTTATATATCTAATTTTAAATCGTTTTCTTTTATCAGACCTTTTTTCCTGAATGGTATTGCAATTAAATAGGTTAAAACTGCCGGAAGTACAAAGGAAATTAAAATAAGTCCTGTCCAGTCAAAGGCTGTAATGGCTGTTTTTAATCCGTTTTGGATATCTGATACCCAACCTGAATATACACCGATTTGTCCAACAAAACCACAGGTACCCATGCCTGATGATACAGCTGCACCATTCATTTTAAGTTTAAATATGCAGGTTGCCACAGGTCCTGTTATTAAAGATGTAATAATAGGCGGAATCCAGATTTTGGGGTTTTTGACAATGTTTCCCATCTGGAGCATACTTGTTCCTATACCTTGTGCCACAAGTCCGCCAAAACCGTTTTCTTTAAAGCTCATAACAGCAAAACCAACCATCTGTGCACAACAACCAGCGAGTGCCGCTCCGCCCGCAAGACCGGTTAAGCCAAACGCTGCACAAATTGCGGCAGAGCTTATAGGAAGTGTTAATGCAATACCAACTAAAGCCGACACTATCATACCCATTAAAAATGGCTGAAGCTCTGTTGCCCACATTATTGCATTTCCAATAGAAGATGCTGCCGCACCTATGTACGGAGCTAAAAACATCGACAAAAGTCCACCTGATATAATTGTAACTAAAGGTGTTACCAAAATGTCAATTTTAGTTTCCTTACTTACTGCTTTTCCAAGCTCGGAAGAAATAATTGCTATAAACAAAACTGCCAAGGGGCCACCTGCACCGCCTAATGAGTCAGCCGCATAACCAACTGCTGCGAGTGAAAACATAACAAGAGGCGGACATCCTAAAGCAACAGCAATAGATATTGCCATTGCAGGGCCTTTAACGCTTGAAGCAAAAGCACCTATCTCACTTAAAAGTCCTATGCCTGTTTGTTTTCCCAAAGTATCTAAAATAGTGCCGATTAAAAGTGATGCAAAAAGACCTTGCGCCATAGCGCTTAAGGCATCAATTCCATACCTTTTGGCTGAAAACACAATGTTTTTTCTTTTTAAAAATTCCTTAAATCTTTTCATTCTTTTTAAGTCCTTTCTTTTGTAATAAGATTTTTAAATTCCCCCGCTTTTAAAGAGCGAATGGACGGAATCTCTCCTTTAATTTTACTTGCCGATGATACAAACAAGCCAAAATCTGCCGAGTCTGTAAGTGATGCTTTTTTTAGTAGCGCTGTTATAAAACCTGCCATAAATACATTAAACGAATCTTTATTGTTGTTTTCTTTTTGATTATAGCACTTAACAAACTCTTCATCAAAGTCTTTTTTTATAACTGCACCAAAATCCTCTTTAAAAAGTATGATTTCGGCGTTTGTAAATTCTGTAAGTTTTTTAACAGCGTTTTTCATGTCATATTCATCATTTATTGTCATTTCTAAAAGGTTTTCAGCTACACCGTCTGTAATGATAAGGAAATTACACATTTTAATCGCCTTTTTGCTCATTCCCTTAAACGATGATACTGCGTAAATAATTTTAACATTATTGTCAAACGAGTGGTTTACAATTTCTGATACTGCCTCAAAATTTTCATCTGTTCCGAATAAAAAATAGTCAGACCCTCTTATGTTTTTAAATGAGTTTTTAAAATACTCACCGTCTTTTAAAGCATTTACCCCTTTATAAGAAAGATATGCCTTTTCACCTTTTGCAGAAATCTTAATTAAAGTTCCGGTACTTCCTGCTTTCCCTGTTATGTAGTCTGTAGACACTCCTTTTTGATTTAAAGAAGACACTATTATTTTCCCGTAAAGGTCATTGCCCACACAGCCAATAACCTTAACAGATGCACCAAGCGACGAAAGGTATGAAGAAAATATGTATCCCTCACCACCACATGAAAGGTCTAATTCTTCAACATTCACCGTTTCAAGATTTTTAGGGAGCATAAAAGTATCAAGCACAATTTCAATATTAAAATCTCCCGACACCGTAATGTTTGATGGCATCATATAATTTTCCCCTTTACTACTCTGTCGTGCCCTGAGTAGTCTTTTATTATTTTAATATCACAAAATCCGTTTTGATTAAGCAGACTTTTCACTTCCGCTCCTTGGTCAAAACCAATCTCAAAATAAACTCTTCCGCCTTTTTTTAGTCCCTGTTTTAAAAGGCTTATTATCTTTTGGTAGAATTTAAGTCCGTCGCACCCACCGTCTAAAGCAATCTTTGGCTCGTAATCTTTTACAGTTTGCATTAAATCTAAAACATCGCCCGATTTAATGTAAGGCGGATTTGAAACTATTATATCATATTTTTTGTTAAATGCAGTTTTTTCTAAAATATCCTCTTTAAAAAAGTTAACTTCTGTATCATTTAATTTTGCGTTTTCTTTTGCTAAATTAAGTGCATCATCACTTATGTCCAAAGCATCTACTGTGGCGTTTTTCAAAAACTTTTTTAAAGATATAGCTATAC
>JAZSNJ010000120.1:0-9155 GCA_045536355.1 Clostridia bacterium
ATTTATTGTAAAGCCTCATGAAATTGTAAAATTGGGTGGTCTTTATGACATTACTGACCTTCTTCAGGAAGTTACACCAAAACTATACAACGAATTAATTCCTGAATATGTATGGACAGCTTGCCGTCAGAATGATGGAAGAATTTACTCGGTTCCAAATATTCAGATTCTTTGTCAGAATTCTGCATTTGCGGTTGATGTGGACTTAGCTAAAAAGTATAACTTTGACTATAAGAGCGTCAAAGAACCTGAAGATCTAGAACCTTTCCTTGAATTGATTAAACAAAATGAACCTGACAGAATCCCTGCGAGAAACTACATATGGGGATTCAACGATAACGATTATGAATACAACTATGAGCATGTTGTTTGTTGGGATAAAGAAGCGGGCAAGATGGTTATAGAAGCTTCACGCCCTTCAAAACTTGAACATTTGAAAAATGCTAACAGATGGTACAAAAACGGCTATTTGAGAAAAGACATTGCTACCAACAATGATGACGCTGCTTTATATAAAGCAGGTAGGTTTGCTGTTATTAATACTCAGTGGACACCAAGTGCCAACACAGAAATCAGAAACAACACGGGAATAAATTATGATGTAGTTATGATTGACCCGCCATATATGTCAACACCTACAGTTATTGCAACTCAGATTGCAGTTGGTGCTACAACTAAACATCCAGAAGAATGTCTTAAAATGATAGAACTTATAAATGAGAATGTGGAACTTTATAACTTGATTTGTAATGGTATAGAAGGAAAACACTATGATTTAGATGAAAACGGCAGAGTGTTATCCAAAGAAAACAGCGGATATAAACCAAATGCAAACTGGAAATTTGGTAATGTAACAAATTCTTATTTGTTCCCAGTTGATGACGCTGATGTTTACGAAAAAACTCTCCATTATAATGACACCTGCATTAAATCTCCGCTTCTTGGTTACATTTTTACTCCTGATGAAGTGAAAACAGAAGTTGTACAGTGCACAAATGTTGCATCTCAGTATAATGTAGACTATACCATTGATGACATTGACGGTCAGTTTAACAAACTTGTTGAAGAAGTTATGAAAGCGGGCGCTGAAAAAGTTCTTGCTGATTATCAGAAACAGGCAGACGATTATATCAATAGCCAAAAATAATAATTAATTACATAAAAAAAGGGGAAGGTTTTTGTCTTCCCTTTTTTTGTTACCAAAAAAGCCTAATTTTTTTCAAAAAACTATTTATTTTTTAAAACGGATATGCTATAATTATATAATCTAGTAGTGTGGTTAATTATGTAAAGGTGGGAAGAATTTTGATAAGAAGTATGACGGGCTTCGGCAAAGCTCAATTAGTTACAGAAAAAAGAGAAATTAATATTGAAGTTAAGTCTGTAAATAACAGATATTTAGATGTTAATTTTAAGATGCCGAGATTTTTAAATTTTGCAGAAGAAAATATTAAAATTCTGCTTAAGGATTACATAACAAGAGGAAAGCTTGATTTTTATATCAGTGTTTCTTCAAACGGAGATTCAGATAAAACAGTTGTAATTGATAAATCTTTAGCAAATGAATATATTAAAGCTTTTAAAGAGCTTTGTGAGGAAACTGAACTTACATTTGACATTACAGCGTCAAGATTTTTAAATAATTCAGATATTGTTAAAATTGAACATCCCGAACAACCTGATGAAGAAATATGGCTTGAAATTAAGCCTGTAATTGAAGAATGTCTTACAAATTATAATGAAATGAGAATCAGAGAGGGGGAAAGACTTAAAGCAGATATTTACGAAAAAGCTGATATCATTTTGTCTTATGTAGAGGAAATTGAAAAAATAGTTCCTGAAAATATTGCAGCATATAAAGAAAGATTGTTTGAAAAAATCAAAGAAGCTTTGGACAATTATGATGTTGACCATAACAGAATAATTACAGAAGTTGCAATTTATACAGACAAGGTGTGTGTTGATGAAGAAACGGTAAGACTAAAGAGTCATTTAACTGAACTTAAGTCAATGCTAAAAACAGGTGGACCTATTGGTAAAAAACTGGATTTCCTTATTCAGGAAATGAACAGAGAAATTAATACAATCGGTTCAAAAGGAAATGACCTTAAGATTTCTGGTATAGTTGTAAATGTAAAAAATGAAATTGAAAAAATAAGAGAGCAAATACAAAATATTGAATAAAGAGGGTTTTTACTGATGAATTTAATTAACATAGGATACGGTAACATTGTTTCAGCAGACAGAATAGTTTCAATAGTAATGCCTGATTCGGCACCTGTTAAAAGATTGATTTCGCAGGCAAAAGAAAAATTCAGACTTATCGATGGAACATGCGGAAGAAAAACTCGTGCTGTTATGATTTCGGACAGCGGTCATGTTATACTTTCGGCTCTTCAGCCCGAAACGATAGCACAAAGACTTGAGGAAGTAAAAAAGGAAGAGGTTTGATTTATGTCTCAAAAAGGGTTGCTTGTAGTTATATCTGGGCCTTCGGGTGTCGGTAAAGGTACGGTGTGCAAGGAAATAACAAAGCTTTCTGATAAGTGTAAAATTTCTGTTTCAAAAACCACCAGAAAGCCGAGGAATGGCGAAGTTGACGGAATCAATTATTATTTTGATACAAAAGAAAATTTTGAAAACCTTATTAAAAATGATGCTTTGCTCGAATGGGCTGAATTTTGTGGCAATTATTATGGCACTCCAAAAGCTGAAGTTGAAAGACTTCTTGCAGATGGCTTTAATGTAATTTTGGAAATTGAAGTTCAGGGAGCAATGAAAGTTAAGAGAAAATGTAAAGACGGTGTGTTTATTTTTGTTATGCCTCCGTCAAAAGAAGAACTTGAAAAAAGATTAAGAGGTAGAGGAACCGAAACAGATGAAGCTGTTTTAAATAGACTTTCAAGAGCTTTGGAAGAAATTAAACTTGCAGAAGAATATGACTATCATGTTATAAATCATGAGCCGGTTGAGGCTGCAAAAGAAATATTAGATATTATTGACAAAGAAAGCAAATAAATTTAAAGTCTTAGATTAAGACGGAAAGGTTATGTTAAATATGTTATATCCAACTTTATCATCATTACTTGAAAAAACTGACAGCAGATATTCATTAGTTTTAGCTGTGGCTAAAAGAGCTAGAGAGCTTTCTGATGACATTGATGCTGCTTTTACAGATTACAAAGAAAAATGCGATAAAGCAGTGTCTTTAGCAGTTCATGAAATTGCTGAAGGAAGCGTTGAAATTGTATCTTCAGATTTGGGAGAGGAATAATAAATGAGTAAGATAAGCACAGCGAGAGTGATTATCAACAATCCGTCGAGGAGTGTTGATAAGGCTTTTTCGTACCTTTTTACCGAAAAGCCTGAAATTGGTTCTCATGTGCTTGTTCCGTTTGGCAGGGGAAATAAACTGCTTGACGGTATAGTTATAGGCTTTTCGGAAGAAGAAAGTACAGAAGGCTTTAAATATATACAAACTGTACTTGAAAGAGCATTTCATGAAGAAGATGCTTTGATTTTAGAATGGGTGCGTCAAAGATATATCTGTACCTATTTCGATGCACTTCGTTTGTTTTTGCCTCCGGGTTCACTTTCGGGTAAAAACCGAACCTACTCAAAAGCGTCCGATAAACTTTTGAACTTTGCTAAAATTTCAGATAATATGCAAAATATTTCTGAGATTACAGAAACTCTTTCAAAAAAAGCTCCTGCACAGGCAAGAGTGCTTGAAATCTTATCGGGCACTGAAAAAATGGCAGTCAGCGATGTTTGTGTTTTTGCCGATACATCTTCTTCTGCAATAAAAGCATTAAAGGATAAAGGGCTTATAGAAATTTTTACACAAAAGATCGAAAGAAATCCATACCATTTCTTAACCAAAATAAAAACAAAAGCACTAAAGCCTACATTAGAACAAAAAGAAGCTATTGATTATATTAATAGTTCACTTGATAAAGAAAAATTTGATAAAATTTTGCTAAGGGGAATAACAGGCAGCGGTAAAACTGAAGTATATTTACAGGCTGTTGAACATGCACTTGATTTGGGAAAAAATGCTATTATTTTAGTGCCTGAAATTTCTCTTACACCACAAATGGCAGAACGCTTCACTTCGAGATTTGGTGAAATGACAGCTATTTTTCACAGCGGACTGTCGCTTGGCGAAAGATTTGATGCATGGAATAAAATTAAAACAGGAGAGGCACGAGTTGTTGTTGGTGCAAGATCTGCAATCTTTACGCCTGTTAAAAATCTCGGCATTATAGTTATTGACGAAGAGCACGAAACCAGCTATAAATCCGATATGACACCGAAATATGATGCAAGAGAAGTCGCAGAACTTAAGTGCAGCACATTTAATTCTGTTCTGGTATTAGCATCAGCAACTCCTGATGTTTGCACAGCCAAAAATGCTATCGATGGGAATGCCAAACTTCTTCAGATTAAAAACAGATATAACAATGTAGAGTTACCTGAGGTAGGCATAGTTGATTTGCGATACGAACTTGCAAGAGGCAACAAGTCATTTTTAAGTTGCCGATTGCAGGATGAAATAGAAGAAAATTTAAAGAATAAAGAACAAACCATTCTCTTTTTAAACAGAAGAGGCTTTTCAACCTTTGTATCTTGCAGAAAATGCGGATTTGTTGCGACTTGTCCTGAATGTGATATTGCGCTTACTTATCACAAATATTCTGAAACATTAAAATGTCATTATTGTGGGTATCAAATACCAAACTATGTAAAGTGTCCCAAATGCGAAAGTCCATATATAAGATATTTTGGAATGGGTACGCAAAAAGTTGAAGATGAACTTAAAAGACTTTTTCCTAACGCTTCTGTTATAAGAATGGATAATGACACTACAAGAGAAAAACTGTCTCACCAGAAAATTTTAGATAAGTTCAAAAATGAAAATATTGATATTCTGGTGGGCACACAGATGATAACTAAAGGTCTGGATTTTCCAAATGTATCATTGGTGGGTGTTTTGGCAGCAGATATGATGCTTTATCATGATGATTTCAGGTCTACAGAAAAAACATTTCAGCTTATAACACAGGTGTGCGGAAGAGCAGGAAGAGGAGAAAAACAGGGAAGAGCAATAATACAAACATATTGTCCTGACCATTGGGTGATAAATTGCGCAAAAGATCAGGATTATAAAAGCTTTTATAAAAAAGAAATGCTTCTTCGTAAAAAACTTTTATACCCGCCTTATTCTGACATAGTGTCAATAATAGTTTCGGGAGAAAATCCAAACCTGGTTAAAAAATCTATTACCGATATATTAAGTAAAATCAAAAATTCTTTAAAGAATTCTGATAAAATTTATAATATTATGGGCCCTTCACCTGCGCCTATTACTAAAATTAATAATTGCTTCAGGTGGAGAGTTTTAATTAAATGCAGGGCTGATAATGATATAAGAGATGTGTTGAGAGATTGTTTGTTTGATAACAAAGATGAGGTTACAGTATCTTTTGATATTAACCCAAACAGCGTTTTATAATAACGGAGGATTAATATGGCAATAAGAAATATTGTGAAATATGGTGATGACATTTTAAGAAAGAAATGCAGAAATGTTGAAAAGTTTGATTCTAAACTTCATGACTTGCTAGACGATATGTATGAAACCATGTCTAACGCTAATGGTGTTGGTCTTGCTGGTCCGCAGGTTGGTGTTTTGAGAAGAATTTTTATAATAGAGACAGAAGAAACAGGCTTAATGGAATTTATTAATCCTGAAATAATTAAGACTTTAGGATATCAGACTTCCCAGGAAAGCTGTCTTTCAGTAATAGAAGAATGTGGATATGTTAAAAGACCTGCCATAATAAAGGTTAAAGCGAAAGACAGATACGGCAAGGAATTTGAAACCGTTTTAAAAAAATTCCCTGCAAAAGCCTTTTCACACGAATATGACCATTTAGACGGAATTTTATTTATAGACAAAGTAATTAATAATTATGACGGAGAGGATACTTACAGTGAACAAGCTTAAAGTTTTATTTATGGGTACTCCCAATATTGCAGTTGGATGCCTTGATGTTCTTTGTAAAAGAGAAGATATAGAGGTTTTGGCAGTAGTTACTCAAAATGACAAACCAAAGGGCAGAGGATATAAACTTTTGCCTCCGCCCGTAAAGGAGTATGCATTATCAAATGGTATGAAAGTTTATCAGCCTGAAAGTTTAAAAGACGGAGAATTTCAGGAAACTTTGGACATACTAAAACCTGAACTTATAGTTGTAGTTGCATACGGAAAAATTTTACCGGAATATATTTTAAATTATCCTAAATACGGATGTGTAAATGTTCACGCATCGCTTTTACCGAAATACAGGGGAGCGGCACCTATCCAGTGGGCAGTTATAAACGGAGAAAAAGAAACAGGCGTTACAACTATGCTTATGGACAAAGGTTTAGACACAGGCGATATGCTTATTTCAAATAAAATTACACTTGATGAATATGAAACAAGCGGGACACTATTTCAAAAAATGATGGTTTTGGGTGCTCAGACATTATCTGAAACAATAGACAAAATTTTAGATGGTAGTTTAAAACCCGTTCCACAAAATCACGATGAAATGACTTATGCCAAAATAATAACAAAAGAGTTTTCGTATATTGATTTTACAAAAACAGCAGATGAAATTTCAAGACTTATAAGGGGGCTAAATCCGTCTCCCGGAGCAAAAACATATTTAAAGGGAAAAATAATTAAGATTTTTATGGCAATTACAACTGATATTGTAAAACAAGAAAAACCAGGCAGCTTATATCAAAAAGACGGTAAACTTTATGTTGTATGCGGAGACTCAAAAGTTTTGGAAATAACTGACATTCAGCCTGAAGGGAAAAAAAGAATGACAGCTCAGGATTTTTTAAAGGGTAATGTGATAGAGAACGGAGAAGTTTTCGATTTTTAAATAAGGAGTTATTTATGTATTTTTATGGAATTGATTCAACATATTTAATTTTGGTTTTACCTGCCATAATATTGTCATTATGGGCACAAACCAAGGTTAATTCTACATTTACAAAATATTCAAAAGTTTTATCCAGAAGAGGTCTTACCGGCAAAGAAGTAGCTGAGAAAATTTTAAAAGCTAACGGAATTTATGATGTTACGGTTGAACATATAAACGGTAACCTTTCTGACCATTTTGACCCAAGAAGCAAAGTGATAAGATTATCTGACAGTGTATATGATAAAACATCGGTTGCAGCGCTTGGTGTTGCGGCTCATGAAACAGGCCATGCAATTCAGCATAGCACGGGGTATTTGCCGATAAAATTAAGAAACTCTATTTTACCAGTTGCTCAAATTGGTTCAACCGCCGCGGTTCCTTTGGTAATTTTAGGTCTTTTGTTTTCAAGTACTTTGGTTGATTTTGGCATTATACTTTTTTGTGCAGTTGTAGCATTTCAGATTGTAACTTTGCCTGTTGAATTTAATGCAAGTAATCGTGCAATTAAAACCCTTGATAATATGGCAATTTTAGATCAAGAAGAGTTATCCGGCTCTAAAAAAGTCTTGTCAGCTGCCGCTATGACCTATGTAGCATCAGCAGCAGTTGCACTTGCAAACCTTTTAAGACTTCTTTCTATTTCAGGAAGAAGAAGGGACTGATTTTAATATGAATGCAAGACAGACAGCACTTTTAATCTTAAACGAAATAGAAAATAGCAAGTCTTACGCTAACTTAAGTCTTAAAAAACTTTTAGATAAGGCAGAGTTAAGTGAAAAGCCCCTTGCAACAGAACTTGTTTACGGTGTTATAAGATATAAACTTACACTTGACTATGTTATATCTCAGCTCTCAAAACTTAAGGAAAATAAAATATCTGTACCCGTTAAAAACATTTTAAGACTTGGGATTTATCAGATTATATTTTTGGATAAAATTCCTGATTCAGCTGCGTGTAATGAATCCGTTAAACTTGTTTATAAATATTCAAACAAAGGTGCTGTGGGTTTTGTTAATGCACTTTTAAGAAGCGTTTCTAAAAATAAGGACAATATTAAATATTCAAATGATAAATTCGAATATTTTAAGTATAAATATTCTTTTCCAGACGATATATTAAAAATCATTTTAAGGGATTATCAGGATAGCGCTGAAAGCATATTACAAAATCTTAATCATAATAAAAGTATATGTGTAAGACCAAACCTTTTAAAAATAACGAGCAATGATTTTGAAAGCTTTTTAACAAGCAAAGAAGTAGAATATGATAAAGATGATGATTGCTATTATATTAAAGGTTCTCACAAACTTATGCCTTATGTTTCTGACGGGATTTTTGCAGTTCAGGACAAAGCATCTATGATGTGCGCTAAACTTTTATCACCTAAACCAAATGAAAAAGTACTTGATTTATGTGCGGCTCCCGGTGGTAAAAGCTGTTATATGGCATCTCTTATGGAAAACAAAGGAGAAATAATCTCTTGCGATTTGCATCTTCACAGAGTATCACTTATAAGAAAAAATGCAGATGCATTGGGAGTCAAAATAATAACTGAAATGCAAAACGATGCATCTTTAATCAATGAAAACTTTATAAATAAATTTGATAAAGTTTTAGCAGATGTTCCTTGTTCAGGTCTTGGAGTAATTTCAGGTAAACCTGATATAAAGTGGGCAACAAGAAATTATGAGAAATTAACTAATCTTCAGGAAACAATCTTGTCAAATGCGCTTTTATATGTTAAAGATGGTGGCTATGTATTATACAGCACCTGTACAATAAATAAAGACGAAAATGAAAGACTTGTTAAAAGAGTTTTGGATAAGAAGAAAGATTTCAAAACATTAAAGGATATACAACTAATTCCAAACGATAAAAATGACGGATTTTATATGTGCTTGATACAAAGAAAATAAATTTTACATACGGAGGGCGGACTTTTTATGGGAAAAGTCAGAATTAAAGACTTAACATACGATGAATTAACAGAATATCTTTTGTCTATAGGTTTGCCCAAATACCGTGCAAGACAAGTTTACGAATGGCTATATAAGGGCGTAGAAAGCTTTGAGGAAATGACAAACCTTTCAAAAGAGCTTCGTGAAAAGCTCGATGACCTTTGTGTGATTACCGTTCCTAAAATATTAAGAAAACAGGTGAATCTTACACAA
>JAZSNJ010000152.1:0-2101 GCA_045536355.1 Clostridia bacterium
CCGACTTATGTAACTGAAGAAACACCTGTTATTTTAAGACCGGGCAAAATCACATTTGAAGATATTAAAAGGCTAATTCCTACAGTTTGTTATGACCAACATCTTGTCCAAAAAACAGAAGTGGTTAAACCCAAAAGCCCCGGAATGAAATATAAGCACTATGCACCTAGAGGCGAACTTTATGTGTTAAAAGGCAATATAGAAAAAATCACAGAATATATAAAAGCTAATTTAAACGATGAAACAGGCATTTTAACATTTGATGAATATCAGTTTAATAAGAAAAATGAGTTTTCTTTAGGAAAAGAAGATGATTCTGATACTGCAGGAAACCGTCTTTTTGATATTTTAAGACAGTTTGACGGTTTAGGTGTTAAAACCATCTATGCCCTTATGCCACAGGATAAAGGTGTGGGATTTGCAGTGGTAAACCGTCTTTTAAAAGCTGCCGGCGGTAAAATAATTGAGGTGTAAAATGCAGTATAAAATAGAAAAGCTCAACGAATCACATATCAAAGGCATAATGGAGATTGATAAATTTTCTTCGCTTGTTCCGTGGTCAGAAGACTCCTTTACAAAAGAGTTAGATAATCCTGTAGCCTTTTACTTTGTTGCATTAAAAGATGATCAGGTTATAGGTTATGCCGGAATGTGGTGGTCTTTTGACACCTGCGAGATTACAAACATTGCAGTTCACCCCGAATACAGAAGACAAGGCATAGGCAATACTTTACTATTAGAACTTATTAATCTTTGCAAAGAATATGAAGTAAGTTATCTTAATTTAGATGTAAGAGTAACAAACGATACTGCTAAAAATCTTTATATCAAAAACGGATTTAAACAAGTTGGCTTAAGAAAAAAATATTACAGCAACGGTGAAGACGCCTTGCTTATGACAAAGGAGATATTTTAAGTTGGCAAAAATACTCGCAATAGAAAGCTCTTGTGATGAAACTGCTGCCGCAGTGGTTGAAGACGGAGTTAAAGTTTTATCCAATATAATAAATTCACAGGCAGACCTTCATAAAAAATATGGTGGAGTTGTTCCTGAAGTTGCATCAAGAATGCATATTGGCGTAATAGATGCTGTGGTTAAAGAAGCACTTCTAACTGCAAAAATGTCTCCAAGCGATGTAGATGCTGTTGCAGTAACCTACGCACCGGGACTTGTTGGTTCTCTTTTAGTAGGACTTTCCTATGCCAAATCATTTGCCTATGCACTAAATAAACCTTTAATAGGAGTTCATCACATTGAAGGGCATTTAAGTGCTAACTATCTGTCGGGTTTAACACCACCCTTTGTAACCTTAGTTGCATCGGGGGGACACAGTCATATTATATATGTAGAAGATTACAGAAAATATAAGATACTCGGCAAAACCCGTGATGATGCAGCGGGTGAAGCCTTTGATAAAGTTGCAAGGGTTATAGGACTCGGATACCCCGGCGGACCTAACATTGATAGCGCCGCAAAAAAAGGAATTCCAAATATACCAATCACAAAACCAAAGTTTCATGATGACACATTTGACTTTTCATTCAGTGGTATAAAAACATCTGTAATCAACTATTGCCATAACCTTGAACAAAAAGGAGAGGAAATTCCTGTTTATGATGTTGCGGCAAGTTTTCAGAAAACAGTTGTTGAACTTTTAACAGACAATACATTTGATGCTGCCAAAACTGTCGGCGTGAAAAAAATTGCGATAGCAGGTGGAGTTGCAGCCAATTCAGCACTTCGTGAAAGTTTTGAAATAAAAGCTAAAAAAGTTAAAATGGAATTTACATGTCCACCACTTGTGTATTGTACCGATAATGCCGCAATGATTGGTTCTGCAGCATACCATTATTATAAAAATAATGAGTTTTCTGATATGGATTTAAATGCAATACCATACCTTCCTATAGACGCTTAAAAAAATTTAAAAAAAGTTAAAAAAAGTGTTGACAAAGGTAAATGAGTGTGGTAATATATAAAAGCTGTCGAAAAACAGCATTGGACTTTGAAAATTATATAGCATAACCAGCAAAAGGTTCTCGTAAAGTAGTAATTTACTACCAAGTAAACAATTTTTTTGAGAAAAGATAAAGTCAGATG
>JAZSNJ010000151.1:0-2025 GCA_045536355.1 Clostridia bacterium
CTATAATTTATGCAATAAGTCAATAAAAATTCGTTTTAAAGTAAATAAAATTCGTTTTAAATTAATTTAAAACGTATTTTATTACTACTCAATTTTTCCTATTAATCATTTGCTTTTTCTTTGTTATGCTTTTTTCTGTGAACCTGTAGGATTAACTATACTGTATCCAACATTTACAAGATGGTCTGCAACCCTTTCAAGTCCTACTATAACTGATGAATAATAAGGGCTTACATCTACACTGCAGTTGCCTTCAGCAAGTCTTGCAAAATGACTGGCAATAAGTTCTTTTTTCATGCCGTCAACTATATTTTCAAGCTGTGTAAGCTGCGACAGTTCATCTTTATGCAATGTTTCAAATGTATTTACTGCTATGGTAAACATCTTCATAACTGTATCACGCATTTTGGTGATTCCTTCAAGCGCATGTTCTGAGAAAGAAATATTTTTATTTATCATTTCAAGGCCGATTTCGTTGAAGTTTTCAGCGTGGTCGCCAATACGCTCAATGTCATTTAAAACATGGAAATATGAGCCGATTGTATTTTCATCGCTACCCTCAACTACAGCCGATAACTTAATTAAAAATCCGGTTAACTCACTGTTGGTAAAGTCAATAATTTTCTCGTTATTACAAATCTGTTCATTGTATTTTGAAGACCCTGTTTCCATTGCCATAAAACTTAAGCGAGTGTTTTCTTGTGCCAAAGAAATCATATAATCAATCTCTTTTTTAACCTGCATAAGTGCAACAGGTGGTGCAGAAAGAAGTCTTTCGTCAACATATTTAAATGATAATTTATCTTCAGTTTCTTTCTTGTCTTTAATTACTCTGCATGAATAATCCACAAGTTGTTTTACAAAAGGAAGCAAGAAGCAAGTTGTGGTTGTATTAAATATAACATGGAATAAAGATACTCTCATCTGGAGAGACATAGTGTCATCACCGGGGAATACAGATATTAGTAAATTCACAACCGGTTCTCTAAATAGCCATATAATAGCAGTAAACAATATTGTTCCTATTACATTAAAGGTACAGTGTATAAGTGCAACTCTTTTAGAGTTTACATTTGCACCAACAGATGCAAGTAGTGCCGTTACGCATGTTCCAATATTTGCACCAAGTATAATAAAGAGTGCAAGGTCCAAAGGAAGAACCCCTGTTCCAACCATAGTAATAACAACACCGGTAGAAGCAGAAGAGCTTTGTATAAGTGCTGTAAAGATAACGCCTACTACTATTAAAAGGAGTGGGAAATCAATCATTTTGAAAATTTCAGTAAACATATTTTCAACTAAAGGATTTCCAAAGGCTTGTTCACTGCTCATAATGTTAAGACCAACAAATATTAACCCCAAGCCGGGACAAAGACTACCTGCAATCTTAACTTTTTCCTTTTGAGCAAATCCCATCATTACTCCTGCAAAAGCAAGAATATACATAGCCATATCAAAATAGTCATTTTTAAGGGCAACCAGTACACCTGTAATAGTGGTTCCGATATTTGCACCCATAATAATAGGAGTTGCCTGCATTAAAGTCATAACCCCTGCGTTAACAAGACCTATAACCATTACCGAAGTGGCTGATGAACTTTGAATAATAGCTGTTACCCCCGCGCCAATTCCAACGCCTGAAAATCTGTTATTGCTGATCTTTTCAAGCAATCTTTTCATTCCTATACCTGCGCTTCTTTCCAAAGCTTCGCCCATAAAGTTCATTCCAACAATAAAAACACCTACACCGGCTAAAAGCCAGATAAGGCTCTGTATTAACTGCATAATGTCTTGAGATGATAACATATTATTCCTCCTTGTGTGTAACTATATGGTTTAATTTTATATGCTTTTTAATGTGAATTTGAAATTTCGAGCCCTCAGCGGTCAACACATATCCAATCACACTTCTCTGCGTTCGTGTTCTTGGTGTGTTTTCGCATAGGCTTTGTTACCCAAATTAAAAATTTGGACAAAGCTCTAACGGTTCAAATCCCTTTCATTTCATTCAATTAAAATCTTCCC
>JAZSNJ010000169.1:0-3990 GCA_045536355.1 Clostridia bacterium
ATCACCCGCACCAAAACAAGGACCACAAAACGCTGTTTTAACTGTTACACCAGCGCTCATAAGGTCTGCAATACTCATATTTTTTGTAAGCTCAATGAAAACAGGCTGACTCGCAGGATAAACACTCATTGAAAATTCGCCGTTACCAATTGATTTACCTTTTAATATATCAGCTACAGCACATAAGTTGTCAAATGTACCACCAGCACAACCTGCTACAATTCCCTGTTCAACTTTAATTTTGCCATCTACTATTTTGTCAACAAGTTTAAAGTTTACATTAGTCCCATCAAGCATTTCTAAAGCATCTTTTTCAACTTTACTTAATATGTCATAAGGATTTTTCACTACATCTTCAATGGTGTAAACATTGCTTGGATGAAATGGCATTGCTATCATAGGTTTGATTTTAGCTAAATCAACATCAATTACTCTGTCGTAGTAAGAGATTCCTTCAGGTTTTAATTCTTTATAATCTTCTTTTCTACCGTGAACTTCAAAATACTTCTCAGTTTTATCATCAGTTTCCCATATTGAAGAAAGACAGGTTGTTTCTGTTGTCATAACATCAATACCGTTTCTGAATTCAACAGGAAGATTTTTAATTCCATCTCCCACAAATTCCATAACTGAATTTTTAACAAAACCATTTTTAAACACAGCACCAATTATAGCTAGTGCTACATCCTGCGGACCGACTCCGTATGATGGCTTATTTTTAAGATTAACAGCTACTATATCAGGCATATCAATATCATAAGTTTTTTCTAAAAGCTGTTTAACAAGTTCAGGACCACCCTCACCTATTGCCATTGTACCAAGAGCGCCGTATCTTGTATGGCTGTCAGAACCTAAAATCATTTTACCGCATCCTGACATCATTTCTCTCATATACTGATGAATAACAGCCTGATGGGCAGGTACATATATTCCACCGTATTTAACAGCAGCAGACAATCCAAACATATGGTCATCTTCATTGATAGTTCCTCCAACTGCGCATAAACTATTGTGGCAGTTGGTTAATACATAAGGTATTGGAAATTTGGTAAGTCCACTTGCTTTTGCAGTCTGAACTATACCAACATAAGTTATATCGTGTGATGCCATTGCATCAAACTTAATTTTAAGCTTGTCCATATTGCCGCTTACATTGTGGTTGGATAAAATTCTGTAAGCAATTGTGTTTTTCTTTGCTTCTTCTTTTGATACAGATGAAGTTTCAGAAAATACTCCGTTTTGGTAAAACATACCTTTTGGGGTTAATGAAATCATAGTTTAGTCCTCCTGATGTAAAATAAGAATAATTATATTTGATACTTTGTCTATATATTTAACATTTGATGTTTGCCTTAAACTTTCACTAAACTTAACCGGAATACCAAAAACATAGGTTTCAGGCGAATTAAAATAAGGCGCTGAAGATTTCTTTTCAGAATCAACTTCAGGTATCAAAAGAAAATCAATTTTAGCAATTATATTGTTAAAATGTTTTTTTACATTTTCTGAAGCAACATATCCTGATGAATATAATAAATATGTCATTTCATCCATTGTTGTTTCTTCAAAAGCATAAACTTTCTCAGGTAAAATTGTGTTGGTAGCATTTATTAAACCTTTAAAACTATTATTGCCCTGAACACCTAAAACGAAATATATATCTTTGTCTGTATCTATATCCAGAGAATTTAATATTGCACAAAGAGCTATTCTTTTAGCAGCCTCTTTCGCATATATCAAATCATCATCCTGGTAAAATTCAAAATCTGATACAGCGTTTTGACCGGGTTTTATATCGTAATTAGAAATCAATTTAATATATTGGTCTTTTAAAGGGTCTTCTTTATTATCAGAGCATATTTCTCCTTTATATCCACCAAAAGAAACAACAGTACCCGGATAAATTTTTCTGTTTCCAAAATGATTAAAGTTTAATTTTGTGCCGTCGGAATTCATAACCAAAAATCCGTCTTCATCAATACCACAGTAAATCATTATTTTAGGGCCTGTACCTTTTTTGTGATATATAAGATTTCCAATAGAATCTTCACACCAGTCAACAGGGTATTTTTTCATTATATATTTTTTCAAAATTTCTTCATTTCCACATGGAGAAGGAAATGAACTAAGCATATCAATCATTTATTGCTTCTCCTTTTAAAAATTCGTGTATTGTTTCAATACAGTGTTTAATATCCGAAGTACTTACTACACTTACAGGTGAGTGAATATATCTTGCCGGGATGGAAAGCGATTCTGTTTTTATATTGTTTAAGTGTATAGCACCAGCATCATTACCGCCCGAACACATACTTTTAAATTGACTTTTGGGTGATACTGCTACTAATTTTTCTCGTAGTTCAGCATCAGGAAATGTGCTTTTATCTGCAATTGTAATTACAACGCCATCTCCTACCCTTGTGCAAACTTTATTTGGAGGTGTATTTGGAAAATCCAGACATGTTGTTCCCTCTATAACCAAGCAAGTGTCAGCCTTTACAGTCTTGGAGGAAACTGACGCTCCCCTTAAGCCTAGTTCTTCCTGAACATTAAAACAAAACCAGATATTTAAATCATAATCATTTTTAATTAATTCAGTAAGTATAAAACAACCCACTCTGTCATCGAGTGCTTTTGCTTTAATTAAATCACCCATTTCCTCAAATTTTGTTATAAAACAAACAAAATCACCTGGTGATGCATATTTTAACGCTTCATCTCTTGAAGTTGCCCCAATATCAATATACATATCAGAAATTTCGATTTTATCATCCCTTTTGTCTTTCGGGATAAGGTGAATTGCCTTAACGCCAATTACACCTAAAACTTTTTTCTCCCCGATACGAACCTTCTTGCCAATCAAAACTCCTGCTTCTATTCCTCCAACAGTTCTGAATTTCAAAAATCCGTCATCGGTTACAGATGAAACAATTAGTCCTACTTCATCCATATGTGCGCAAAGCATAACCGTCTTTTCTGTTTTAGTTTTGGATTGTTTGTATAAATACAAATTACCTAAAGGGTCTTTATATGCTTTGTCCGAATATTCATTTATTAAATCATAAATGTAATTTGAAACATTTGTTTCATTGCCAGAAACGCCGCTTAAATTACATAACTTTTCCAAAACAGATAAATTCATATTTAACCTTTCTATTTAAGAGTAATTAATCCCGAATTATATTTTAATATATCTGCATTAATTGTCTGTAAAAATTCTGAAATCATAACCACAATATTATCAATATCTTTTATCGAGGCAGTTTCAACGGGCGTATGCATAAACTTAATCGGAATGGATAATACAAGACATGGCAGACCTTCTTCTTTAATCTGATATTTCCATGCGTTTGTCCCACTGCTGCCTTCCAAAACTTCTATTTGATAGTCTATATTATTTTCTTTGCAAAAATCAATTAATAAATATGAATAAAAAGGATTAATATTTGGACCAAGTCCAATTGCAGTGCCTTTCCCACTTACAAAAGCTTCATCGCTTTGCTCATCAGGAGTTTTTGCGTGTGTTACATCAATTACTATGCAAAGGTCTGGCTTGGTTTTAACAAATTTCGCACCAACCATGCCCATCTCTTCCTGCAATGAAAAAACAGCAGACAAATTAAAAGGTAAATTATGCTTATCAAGATTTTTGAATATTTCAATTATTGAATATACCCCTAATCTGTTATCAAGATAAGTTCCGGATACAGAAGTTAACATTTTATCCAATGATGGTGAGTATGATATTAAGTCTCCAACAGAAACCAATTTCTTTAAATCAGTAGTAATTCCTGTATCTATGAACATTTCTTTAATTTTAGAAAATTTATTCTTTTCATCAGTTTCCATAAGATGCGGTGGCTTTGATGTTATAATACCTTTAACTTTTTCTTTTCCACAAATAATAACTTCTGATGTAGGTAAAACTCTTTTATCTATACCACCTACAGGTTCAAATGAAACAAAACCACTAAGTCGGATCGTAGCCAT
>JAZSNJ010000069.1:0-4018 GCA_045536355.1 Clostridia bacterium
ACTTCTACACTCCGAGTACACTTAAAACTCCAACCACTATATAAATTATAGCAAGTTTTAAATAGTCTTTATCCACAAAAGAATCCCCTGCGAGTGTAGAAGTTACAACCGAAACAAGTCTTGCAAAAACCGAAATTACCAGAAAATCTTCCATCTTGATTTTTGTAAGTGGCATTACATAGGTTAAAATATCCTTTGGTGTGCCAGGAATAAAATACAATACAAATGTAAGTCTTTTAAGTTTTTTCTCGCTTTGTAAAAACTTGAACTTTTCAAGTTTTTTGCTTCCTGTAACTTTCTCTGCAAAATTTTTGCCAAACCTTTTTACAGCCTTAAAGATTATATATTCGCCGAAAATAATACCAAGTATACATATTATGGTTCCGCCCCAGAATCCGTAAAGTGCGCCTGAAACAAATTCCACTACTTCTCCCGGAATAATGGCAACAACAATCTGAAGCACCTGAAGAAAAAACATTGCAAAAATGCCAAAAGGCCCTAAATTTTCGATAAATGTTTTTAAAACTTCGGTGTTGTAAAAATTTTTAAATATGGGATATGCCAAAAAAGCAATAATCGAAATTGCCACTACAAGTCCCAATATATTTAGTAATTTGATTGTTGTTTTCTTCATAATTATACACCTTAACTTAATGATAGTATACTAAATGTTTGCAAAAATTTCAATTGTATAGTATAATTTTTTACATAGATTTAACACGCTTGTAAAAATAAGGGGGTTTTTAAATGCTCTTGATAGGAAACGAATGGGACGATCTTTTAAAGAACGAGTTTTCCAAAGAATATTATATCTCACTCCGCAAGTTTTTAGTAAATGAATATAACACTAAAAAAATTTATCCTCCGGCCCATGATATTTTTAACGCTTTAAAATACACTTCTTATTCTTCGGTTAAGGCCGTTATTTTAGGACAGGACCCGTACCACGGTATGGGACAGGCTCATGGACTTTGTTTTTCGGTTAAAAAAGGTGTTACGCCACCGCCATCACTTAAAAACATCTATAAAGAATTAAATGAGGATTTAAATATAAATATTCCGTCTCACGGTGAACTTATAAAATGGGCAAACAACGGAGTTTTGCTTTTAAACACAACCCTGACCGTTGTTGAAGGTAATCCAATGTCTCATAAGGGCAAAGGTTGGGAAATATTAACCGACAAAATCATTCAGCTTTTAAATTTTAGGGAAGAGCCTATTGTATTTATGCTCTGGGGAGCACCCGCAAGGGCAAAAAAAGAGCTTATAACAAACGAAAGACACTTGGTTTTAGAAACTGTCCATCCAAGTCCGTTATCTGCTTACGGAGGCTTTTTTGGATGCAAACACTTTTCAAAAGCAAACGAGTTTCTAATAAAAAATAATATAGAGCCAATTGACTGGCGAATTGATTAAAATTAAAACACCCTCGCAAAAGCGAGGGTGTTTTTTTAGTTTAATTATCTTTCGACAATTGTAACTTTTTGTGTTGCTTCTTCCCATTCTACGATTGCGCCTAAGTTTTCAGCTACAAATCTTAATGGCAAGTATGTTCTGTCATTTTCAACAAATGATTTAACATCAAGTGTTACAACTTCACCGTTAACTGTTGCGGTCATTTCGCCGATAACGAGTACGATGTCGATATCGCCAAGTTTGATTGTTACAGTTTCGGTTTCTTCTTCCCAACCAACTGTTGCACCAAGGCTTTCAGCTATAAATCTGATTGGAAGGAGAGTTCTGTCGCTTACAATCTGTGGTGCTACATCGTTTGTAACTTCTTTGCCAAACACTAAAGCTTCTTTTTCACCGATTGTTAAGATGATTGTGTTTGTATCAGTCTTTTCAATCCATTTAGCATAAACTGTTACATTCTTCTTAACACCTTCTGTGAAGTCATAAGCTTTCTTGAAGCCAGCATCAGCATACCAACCGTCAAATGCGTAGCCTTCTTTTACAGTTTCAGGAGCTGTAATCTTATCACCTGATTTAACTTTTACGCTTTCGATAGCTTTGCCACCGTTTGTGTTAAATTTAACTGTGTATGTTGGTGTAACTGCTCCGCCGCTAAGTGATGATGACGGTCTTGACTGCTGTGATACAGTTTTACCTAAGATTGCATATTCTGAGAAGCCTTTAACATGTAATTTAACAATGTTGTTAGCTTTATCAACTTCGATATATTCTCCGTTTCCGTTTGGAGTTGTTGTTATTTCTTCAGCAACGCCGCTGTGGACACGAACTGCATAGTAGTTTGTCTTGCCCTGAAGCGCTGTTGGAAGTTTAACTTCAACTGATACTATGTCAGGTGCATCTGTTACAGGAATATCGTAGCTTACGGTTGAACCATTTGTTACATGCTTTTTAATTGTAATGTCGATAACTACTTTATCAAGTGCGTCATAGCCTAAAGCTGTAAGTTTATCTGTAAGAGTTGTTGTTGGAACTGTATCTTGAACATCCATCATTGGTTTAACAGTTAAGCCTGCTGCAACTAAATCAGCGTCTGATGCATCTAATACTTTATCAAGATTTTCAACATTAAATGTTGCGTCTGTTGTAGTTACAACATCTATGTGCTTGGTTGTTCCGCAAACACTACATACTGCATCACCGTTAACATCAAATTCACCGAATTTATGTGATTCCGCAGTCTTTACAACTGTTTCAACTTCTGTACCGTCTACAAAGTTCTTTCCGCAAACTGAGCAATGGTCGTGTGCAATTATACCGTCAACCAAGCAGTTTGGTGTAGCAGGAACTTGATTTAATGTATGGCTTGCAGGAATTGGTCTTGCTTCGCCGATATATTCACCGCAAACTGAGCAGTATCTCTGCTCAGAACCATCTTGGGTACATGTAGCAGGTGTTACTACTACATATTCGCAGGTTTCGTGATTTGCAGTATTTGAACATTCACCGTCTAATGCAGGAATTACAGCGGTTTCTGTATGATTTGAATCGTTAGCGCAAACTCTTTCTTTTGAGCCTTCAACGCCTACTTCAGCAGGTGTTACAACATTCCAATCGCCCCATGCATGGCCTGTTGCAGGAACTACAACAGCTGTTACTTCTGTTGTTGCTTCTTCATCTTCAAATTTAGCATGACATGCTGAACATTCATAGTATTGAATGTTACCGTCAGTTTCGCAGGTAGCAGGAACTGCAGGAACTAATGTTGTTGAATGTGCAAGTTTTGTGGTTGTTTCCTGAGCTGTAACTACTCTTCCGCAATCAAGACATTTTGCGCCATCTGTTAAACCAGGTGTTTCACAGGTTGGTGCAATGCCAGGAATAACTTCTGTCTGTCCATGTGATGCAGGAATTGTTAAATCTAAAATTTCTGTTGTAGCTAAAGCATCTTCAAAATATTTATGGCAAACTTCACATTCATAGTGTGCTTTTGTACCATTAGTATCACAAGTTTTTGGAACTTCAGGAACAAACTCGCCGAGTTCGTGTGATGCAGGAATTACGAGTTCTTGTTCTGTTTTTTCGGTTACACCGTCTTCATCGAAAATCTTTGTACAATCTGCGCATACATAATGTGCTGCTGTACCGTCTGTTTCACAGGTCTTTGGTGTTTCAGGAATTAATGTTCCAAGCTCGTGTGATGCTGGAATTACTAAATCTGCTTCCTCAACTTTTACTTTGCCCTCTGCGTCTGAATAGAAATTCTGACATGTTGAGCAATACCAGTGCTCTGCTTTACCAGGAGTATCACAGGTCTTTGGAACTTCAGGAACATTTGATAAGCTTACATGTGCAACAACTACTAAAACATCTTCATAGTAGTCAAGTTCAGTTTCACATGCTTCTTCTGCAAAGTATTTGTCACAGTCAATGCAGTACCAGTGTTCGATGTTACCTTGCTCACCGCAAACTGTTGGTGTAACTGCAGGTCTGTGTTGTTTACCCTGATGGTTTAATTTTGGATCAACTGTGTCAGCTAATTCAATTTCAATTTCTTGATCTGGATCTCCATAGTATTTACCACATGCTGAGCAGTGCCAGTATG
>JAZSNJ010000051.1:0-2142 GCA_045536355.1 Clostridia bacterium
GATTAAAACAAGATATATTGGAAATAAGAAAATAATTGATAAAAGCAAAAGAAATGAGAATGAAAAACTATTAGATACTCTATATTTATTATTCATTAATTCTCAACCTCTTTTCTTCCTGTTATTTTAAGTTGAACAAAAGCAATAATTGCAACAATAATGAAAAAAACTACTGCTTTTGCTTGTCCAACACCCTGCCATCCTATTCGTCCGTAAAAAGTGTTATAAATATCAAGTGCTAACATTGATGTTTCTCTTGCAGGTGCACCACCAGTTAATGCTAAATTCTGGTCAAATAATTTAAATGAATTTGTTAAAGTAAGAAATAGACATATTGTAACCGATGGCATTACCATCGGTATTTTAATATTTCGTAAAATTGATAATGATGATGCACCATCAATCAAAGCAGCTTCCGTAAGTTCTTTTGGAATATTCTGTAAACCTGCAATATAAATTACCATCATATACCCTATTAACTGCCAATTAAGAAGAAATACAAGTCCCCAAAAACCAAAATTAGCATCATAAGTTATGTCATATCCAAAAATTCCTAAAATTGAATTTATAAGCAAATTCCAAATATAACCCAGAACAATTCCGCCAATTAAATTAGGCATAAAAAAGATTGTTCTGAAAACACTTGTTCCTTTTAATGCTCTTGTTAACAATAATGCTAAAACAAACGCTAAAACATTTATTGTTACTACTGACACAATGGTAAATTTGATTGTAAACCACAACGCATTTAAAAAATTGTCATCTTCAGTAAATGCTTTAATATAATTTTCCGGTCCTATCCACTGTGCACTTTCAACAGTTGTAAATTCTGTAAAGGACAGATAAATACCAAGAATAAAAGGAATAAGAAATACAACTGCAAAGGATAAAAATGTCGGTAAAACAAATACAGGAAAATATTTCTTTATATTTTTTTCCATTATTTATCCATCCTTAAAATTAAATTTATCTACTTTCACTTTTCCAGCGATTCACAAAAACTGTTTTTACATCATTCCAATTTTTTGTTCCTTGAGCATATTGCAAAAGTGCTGAACCAAAATCACTTTTAAATGTCTGACTTGGAAAAACAGTAAAATTCCATGGAATAGTTTCTATATTATCTTCATTCATCCATTCAATTACTTCCTGAGCAAGAGGGTCTTCAGGTACTTCGTCTTCGCTAAAAGTATCAAATGGGGCTATTAAATCAAGTTCATTAATAACAAACGATTTTCCTTTTTCGCTCGAAAATAGCCAATAAATAAAATCTTCTGTTGCTTTTTGTTCTTCATCACTTGCTTTTGAGTTTATTGCAAAGAAATTTTCTGTTCCTATACATAATCCTTGATTTTCTTCCCCATCAAGTCCCATATATATTGGAAGATATTTTATGCTTTCAGGTTTAACAGTATTTCCTTTAACATTTTTTATTTGACCCCATGCCCAATTGCCATTCTGTACCATAGCACATTGTCCAAGTGCAAATTCTGCCATTGACTCGTCAACAACTTTTGACCCAATAACCTTTTTATCTGTTGTTGAGTTATTGATATATAAATCAAATATATTTTTGAAATTATCGGAGTATGAAAAGTCAATCTGTGAAGTTTCGTCACTTGATAAATCAACATTTTTCTTTTCAAATTCATAATAAACAGGAATATTAGCTAAATGAGTATGCCATCGCCAATCCTCACCCGTTTTCATAGATGTTGTTGCAAATACGCCCTTTATTCCAAGTTTATCTGCATTTTTTTGCATATCCTCAACAACTTCTTTAAGCGAAGAATAGCTTTTGATTTCTTCAATTGAATTAAGTTTTGTAGCCTTGTTATCAAGCTTGAAATACTTATCTGTTATTTCCTTGTTATAGATTATTCCATAACCTTCAACAACATAAGGAATGCCATAAACCTTACCGTCAACTGTTACTGCTAAACCCTTATCAGTCAAATGCTTATATAATTCTGAATCCGACAAATCGGCACAATAATTTTTCCAGTTAGCATAACCCTTTGGTCCGTTTATCTGAAATAATGTTGGTGCTTCGTCAGTACCCATTTTTGCAGTCAATGTCTGTTCATAGTTGCCACTTGCTGCAGTTTCAACAATTAGATTAACGCCCGTTTCCTGCTCATA